>JAQVWT010000002.1 GCA_028709545.1 Bacilli bacterium | reverse complement strand
AATATTTACTTGGCGATAAAAAAGTGGATTTTGGTCATATATTAGAAAATATAGTCTATTTAGAATTAAAAAGACGTGGTTATGAAATCTATATTGGTAAAATTGATGATGTAGAAGTAGATTTTATTGCTACTAGTGATAATGGTACAGAATACTATCAAGTAGCGTACACAGTTATTGAAGAAGAAACACTAGAAAGAGAATTAAAGCCTTTAGATTCTATAAAAGATCATAATCCAAAATATTTATTAACTATGGATATTGTTCCAAAAGTTTCCCATAACGGAATAAAACAAATAAATGTATTAGATTGGTTATTAGGTAATGAATAATTTAAAAATCGATTTGTAAATCAAATATAATGCGTATCCTTAGGGGTGCGTTTTTTTAATACTATATAATAATAATTTATATTGCACTCGATAAAAAACGATAATTCGTTTTTTTTTCGAGTGTGGACGGATAAACTTTAATTACTATAAGTAAATATTATTTAAATATTATAATTCTTAATTACTATTTCATCCATCATATACATAACACTTTTTATATTATAATTTTCTTTAATCGAATAGTTGATTGAGTAGATTACTGATTCTATTAGATTACTTTCATTTAAATCATGATAAAGCTGACTATTTAACTTTATTATCATATATTCATCAGTTATTTCATAACTGATTTTTTTTGCATCGTTTAAATAACTAATTAAATTAGTTTGATATACAGCTTTACTAGTTAATTCTTCAATAATTATTTCAATTTTATCTTTATCAGAATTATTTACCATTGTAACTGGAATATAATAATAGTAATCTTTATATCTACTTAAATAATATACCGTCGTTTTAGTTGAGCCTTTAATTTTAGTTAGATCATATATTTTATTTATACCAAAACTTCTGTCTAAAGTAGGGGATAAACTAATTTTAGAATGGGGCATGGCAATTAAAAGACTATCTTCAATATAAATACTTATTTTATCTATGTTATCTAAGCTAGTTAGTGAGTAAATAATTGAACTGAGCATTTTTTCTTCAAGTTCAGGACTAATATTTAAAAACTCTTTACTGAAATTAACTTTAACTAGATTATCATCTATTTGAACTGATAAAAGCTTAGTGTTTTTAGGAATAATAGGGCTAAAGCCTTCTTTAATATAACCAGAGTTTGGACTGCCAATGGTTAAATAATTAATTATTTCTTTAATCTTAGCTTCTAAATCTTTATGATTAATCGCAACATTTACTCTAGAAACATAATTATGACTATCAATTAAATAAATAGATGTTTCGGGAATTATATCTTCATTTTCTTTAATGTGAGTATTTTCTTTAGCAGGAAATAAATATAAAATAAAAAGGATAAAAAGTGAAGAAAGAATTAGAAATATTTTTTTAAGTAAACTTCTTTTTAACATATTTAGCACCTCACTAAATATATGATATTAAACTAAAAAAAAGTCGCATTTAGCAACTTTTATAATGTTAATTCACCTAATTTTAATAATTCGACTATTGCTCCAGCTCTTCCTTTGACATTTAATTTTTGCATGACATTAGAAATATGGTTTCTGACTGTTTTTTCACTGATACCTAAAAACTCACTAATTTCTTTAGTTGTTTTATTCAAAACTAAAAGTTCAAAAACTTCTTTCTCTCTAAGGGTTAGTATACTTTTCACTTATGCTCCCTCACTTTCATAGTCCCTTCATAGTAGTTTATGAAAAAAATACGATTAAGTGAGTTTTAAAGCAGATTATTGATATTTAATGGTAATATACATCTTCTCATCAAACTGTTCTTGAATAGTCCTAATAATCTCATTAGCACTCTCATATGAACTGTCTTTTGATGAAATGATAACATTTATTTTATCATCTTTTATTTTAATAAAACATTTTAATTTATGATTTTTTAAAACTAAAGATTCTAATGTACTTTCTTTACCTTTATTTAAATTAATACTTAAAAGCTTTTCATAGGCATTATTTTTTACCTCAGCTGATGCGGCAGCATCAAGTAGTGTTTGTTGCAAATCAGTCATCTCTTTTAAGATTGCCTCGTCATTTTCGACTCTTAAACTGACTAAAACATCACTTTCAGTAATATTTGTGTTAACAGTATCACTAATAGATTCACCGTTATTAATCAGATTTGAAAGTTTATCACTTGGAAGGGCAATATAATATACTGATAGTACTAAAATAATACTAAACAAGGTTAAAAACCATAGATTTTGTTTATTAATCATCTTAAATCCTCTTTCTTTGTATATTATATTTATGTTCTCTTTAATTATTACTAATTAAAGAAATAAACTAATCGCATAAATAATAATTTTTATTACTAATTTAAACATAATACCTCCTTTTGTCTCACTTAAGAGAGATTTATCTCTCATTAGTATTTGTTGTAAGAAAAATCTTATTTCCTTTTTAAATAATTTAATATATAATTAAGATAGGTGAGGTACATGATAGATTTAATATTAAAGTTTATGTTTTTTGGAATACTTGGATATATTACCGAAGTAATCTATGTTTATTTAGGTAGTAAAAAATGGATAAACAGAGGATTTTTACATGGACCTTATATACCTATTTATGCATTTGGGAGTTTATTTATTATTTTATTTTTAACTAAATATTCTGATGATTTAATAATAGTGTTTTTAATTGGTATGTTTATTTGTTCTGCTCTAGAATATATTACTAGTCATATTATGGAGTTAGTATTTAAAAGACGTTGGTGGGATTATTCTGAATATAAATATAATATTAATGGCAGAGTTGCTTTAAAAAACAGCGTCTTATTTGGAATTGGTTCATTAATAATTATTTATGCTCTATCTCCTAGTATTAATATAGTGCTCGAGAATATTAACAATACTTTAAAATTAGTACTAGCGGTTATTTTTGTACTTATCATTATTATTGATTTTATTTTTAGTGTAATAGATGCTTATATTACAAGTAAAAACATTGATTTAAATCAAAATATTAAGCTGAGAATTTTAAAAGCTTATCCTCATTTAATTAAAAATAATTTAGATCTCTTGGTAAGACTTGAAAATTTAAAAAATGAAATTAAAGATAAAACCAATAAAATAAAAAATAAGTTAAAATAAAAGGAAATCGACTTTCTTCTTACAACTTGTAGTAGTGAAGGGAGTACTAATGAAAAAGATTATTATTAAACAAGAAGATCCTTCTGATTGTGGGGCATGCACGCTTTTATCTATCCTTAAGTATTATGATGGATATGTCCCACTTGAAGTAATTAAAACCGACTCTTTAACAAATGATGCAGGTACTAATTTTTATTATTTAAAACTAGCTAGTGAAAAATATGGATTTACTGCTAGTGGTCTTAAAACAAGTAATTTAAAAGATTTAAAACTGCCTTGTATTGCTAGAGTTAAGTTAAACAATCTTTATCATTTTGTTGTTATATATAAAATAGATAAAGAAGCTACTTTAATGGATCCAGCTAGTGGACTTGTTAAAATGAATCTAAAAAACTTTAATAAAATATTTACTGGACATGTTTTAGAGCTTATTCCAGCTGGTAAGCTACTAAAATATGAGAAAAATAATTTATTTAAAAATCTTATTATTAAGATTTATAAAGAAAATTTAAAAGTAATTATGATGTTATTTATTTTAGCTTTAACAGTCGTGATATTATCACTTATTACTAGTTTTAATCCGGTTTTATTAAAAACAGATAAACTTCTTATTTTAGTTATAATTATATCTTTGAGTAAAATAATAATAACTTATATTAAAAATAATATAATGTCTCACTTAAATATGAAAATTAATATAAGTTTATTAAATAACTATTTAACTCAGATTATTAATCTCCCTTTAAAATATTTGCAACTTAAAAAAACTGGTGACTTTATAAATCGGATTAATGATTTAGATGCAATAAAAAATTTGTTTTCTAAAACTGTTTTAGATGTTTTTATTAATACTTTAATCTTTGTTTTAGGAATGATAATTTTAATTGTTTTTGAATTTAAATTAAGTCTTGTTTTAATCTTAATAACCTTTATCTTTTCGATAGTTTTAGTTAAAATAAATAAAAAACTATATCATGATATTATCTTAAATGTTGAAAGTGATAATAACAGGGCAGATACTATTATTGAATATTTAAATAATATTAGGACTGTTAAAACTAATAAGATATCTTATTTTAAAAAAGAACTAAATTCTAAGATAAGTCATGCTGGAAAAGCTGAGCTCTTAGTAAATAAAAAAATAAATTTATTTAATTTAGTTAGTAATTTTTTAGAAGAAATATCACTGATCATTATTATAATTTATTATTATCAAGGAGGTTTTGATTTATCCTATTTACTATTATATTTAACTATTTATAGTAATTATTTAGAAACGATTAAATATTATATAAATTTAGGGCCTAGTATAATGTATTTTAAGGATGTTATTAAAAGAATTAAGAGTGTTTATGATATAGAGCTACCAAAACCAAATCATCGTTTAATAGATAGCAAAACTTTAAGTTTAAATAATATAAGTTATAGTTTTGATAATATTAATATAATTTTTAAAAACTTTAATTTAAAAATAAAGTTTGGAAGCAAAGTTTTAATTAAAGGTGAAAATGGTTCTGGGAAAAGTACTTTATTTGATATTATTTATGGAAGTATTAATGACTATAAAGGTATGGTAAAAAGACCTCCTAAAATAAGTTATATTCATCAAAATAGTGAGCTGTTTTCGACAACAATTCTAAATAATATTATCTTAAATGAAAAGTATAATGAGAAAAAATTTAAGCATATAGCAAAAATTACAACTCTTGATAAGTTTATAGAAAGTAAAGAATCAGGTTATGATTTAGAAATAAAGTCTTTAACAAACATCAGTGGGGGAGAAAGACAGAAAATTATTTTAGCTAGAGCTCTTTATCAAAATTTTGATTTGCTTCTACTTGATGAGTCTTTAAATGAAATTGATAAAGAGACAAGAAGTATTATTTTAACTAATATATTTAAATATTATTCCCACAAAACGATAGTTTGTATTAGTCATTATGATGATAAAATAAAGTATGACAAGGTAATTAATTTAAGTGCTAGAAAGGAAAAAATATGTTAACAAATAATGAAATGCTTAGCATAAATGGTGGGCGGGTGTCATGGTCAGTTATTGCTTTAATTGGGGCAGCAATTAGTTTTATAACGGGAATAATCGATGGATACTTAAGACCACTAAAGTGTAATTAATATGATATTAAATAATAATCAGCTGATAAAACTTGATGGCGGCGCGTCTATCTCAGGAACCCTTCTTAATGCTATTGCCAAGCTTATTACAACATTTTTTGATGTTGGTCGGGCAATTGGGTCAGCAATAAGTATGGCCAAAAGAGGTGCTAAATGTTAGTTCACAAACTAGTTATTTAGTGCTATAATTATCTTGGGTGCTATATGAATAATAAACTACGAAGAATTCTAAAAAAAATAGAAGAAAATGGATTTGAAGCATATATCGTTGGTGGCTATGTACGTGACCATATTCTTGGTATAGAATCAACAGATATAGATATATGTACTAATGCTCTTCCTAAAGATATTGTTAAAATATTTAAAGTAAATGCAAAACACGAGTATGGTTCATTTTCCTTAAAAGATGGTAAATATAATTTTGATATTACCACCTATCGTAGTGAATCTGATTATAAAAACCGCAAGCCTCAGCACGTAGAATATGTTAATAATTTAATTACTGATATTAATCGGCGTGATTTTACTATTAACTCTTTATGTATGAATTCTAAAGGACAAATTATTGATATTCTTGGAGGCAAAGAAGATATTAACAATAAAATAATTAAAGTAATCGGGTCTTTGGAACAAAAATTAACTGAAGACCCACTACGTATTTTAAGAGCTATTAGATTCTCGGTAGTATTAGATTTTAAGATAGATCCGAAAATAATTGATTTTATTAAAAATAATAAATATCTCTTAGAGACTCTTAGCTTTACAAAAAAGGAAGAAGAACTAAATCGCATCTTTTCATCAAAAAAATGTGGGGCAGGATTAAAATTATTAAAAGACTTAGATCTGCTAAAAGCTTTAGGAATAAATTATGATTATGTTAAAGTTGTTCCAGATATTTTAGGTATCTGGGCACAAATTGATTTTGATGAAAAGTATCCTTTTACAAAAAATAGTTTAGATGTTATAACTAAAGTAAGAAAGATTATTAAAAAAGGAAAAATTGATAAAATCACTCTTTATGAAAATGATCTATATGTTTTAACAGTAGCTGGTGAAGTAATTGGTTATGACCGAAAAAAGATTACCAAACAATATGCTAGTTTACCAATAAAATCACTTAAGGATCTAAAAATAAGCGCTGATGAAATTTTAGAGATTTTAAATATTAAGCCATCTAAAGAGTTAAAGATTATTTATGAAGATTTAGTAACTAAAGTAATCAGTGGTGAATTAAAGAATAATAATGCAATATTAAAAAAATATATATTAAATAAATGGAAGTGATGTGATTAAAATGAGTAATGCAGTACTAGAAGACTTAGTTAAAGAAAAAGATTATTGTTTTAAAAAACAATTATTTAAAGTGGCAGTTGATCATGACTTTTCTTTAGCAGAATTACTTATTTTAATTCATTTTATTAATTTAGATAAACCTGATTTTAATTTAAATAATATTAAGGAAGTTACATATTTATCTGATGTAAAAATAATGGAAGCTTTTTCATCACTAACATCGAAAAAATTAATATCGGTTAACGTTGTAAAAGATGAATCAGGTAAAATGAAAGAAGTTATTGATTTAAGTAGAGTTTATAGATCAATGGTTAGTGAAATAAATACGAGTATTAAAGCTAAAAATGCAGAGAATATTTTTACAATATTTGAAAAAGAATTTGGCAGGACACTAAGCCCGATTGAATTTGAAATAATTAACGCTTGGCTTAAAGTAGGAACTTCTGAAGAGCTTATTATTAAAGCTTTAAAAGAGGCAACATTTAATGGGGTAAGTAATTTAAGGTATATTGATAAGATTATTTATGAGTGGGGCAAGAAAGGTTTAAAAACAGGTGAGGATGTTGATAATCATTTAAAAAAACCTGTAAAAAAAGATGTGGAACCCTTATTTGATTATAACTGGCTTGATGATGAATAAAATATATGAGGTCTTAGATACTTTAATTCCTAATCCTAAATGTGAACTTAATTATGAAAAAGATTATGAACTGTTAATTGCTACAATGTTAAGTGCCCAGTCAACCGATAAAAGAGTAAATATTGTGACAAAAGATTTATTTTCAAAATATACCCTCAAAGAACTCGCAAGTGCTGATGAAGATACAATAAAAAACATTATTAGAAGTGTTGGAAGTTTTAATAAAAAAGCAACTTATTTAAAAAGTATTGCCAAGTCTTTAATAAGTAATTATAAAGGAGTCGTTCCAAATAATAGAGTTTATTTAGAAAGTTTACCTGGAGTAGGCAGAAAAACTGCAAGTGTTGTTTTAAAAAACTTATTTAATGAACCATGTATTCCAGTTGATACTCATGTTGAAAGAGTATCAAAACGTTTAGGCCTTGCTAAAATAGATTATTCACCAACTGAAGTAGAAGAAAGTTTAATGAAACTCATTCCTAAAGATAAATGGAATAAAGTAGGTGAACAGATACTTTTATTTGGTAGATATTATTGTAAAAGTATTAAACCGGAATGTGGCTCTTGTCTCTTAAAAAAAGAATGTCTAATATATAAAAAAATTGATAAATAAAAAAACGTGATTATTTAATCGCGTTTTTTGATCTTTTCTAAAAAAAGAATTTTAATTATAATACTGAAACGTTTGTTGCTCTATCTTTATTGCTTTTAGGATCTTTTTCAATTTCATAAGAAACTTTTTGTCCTTCTTGTAGTTCTTTTAGACCATCATTTAAAGCAGTCATATGCACAAAAACATCATTACCAGTTTCATCATTTTTGATAAAACCATAACCTTTTTCACTATTAAAGAATTTTACTGTACCATTCACAAGTTTTGCCTCCTTTGCATTTATACTCCTTTAAGACTCTAAATAATTAAAATAACTTTGAAGTACTAATTGAGTATAACACATTTAACTGTGTTTAATCAACTAATATTAGCAAGATTGTTTAACTTGACGGGTTAATGTTTTAGATGAGCCTGCTTGCTTGTTAGTTATAATATGCGTTATTTTATATTCATTATTACTTAAAGAGCGGCAATTGATTTGCATATTAGAACTATCTTCGCAAGAATTTGTGATATTGATATAATCACTTTCAGTAATATCAATTCCATTTTCTGTAACCTTAATCAAGGTATTACTATTAAGCCTGTCATTGAATTCTTTTATGGTAAGACACTTTGCCCCTAATAAGTCAGCTTGCCAGCTAGTAGGATCGACTTCTGGAATATTAGCAGCTACACCTGCTTCTATTCCATCACTCATATTTGCTTTAAATATTGAGTAGCTAGATTTAACAATAAATTTTGATCCGATTGGTATCGTGCCAGAATATTGAAAGCTTGTAATAGGTGTCCAACCTAAATCAGTAGTAGTCGTGCCGGTATTTAAATAAACTTGATATCCGATTGAACCAATACTTGAGTTAATATATTCTAAGCGTCTATTTAAATATTTAGTAGACCATTTTCCATAGCCCTCGCTGAAATAATCGGTTAAATATGAGGAACTTATTGCATCGGGGGTAGAAATCCCTGACCAACTTAAATTTGTAGTGCCTTCTGTTGTGTCTATCTTTAAATTAGTGGGTGATGCTAATTTAGAAAAACGCGTAGAAACCTCAGTTGGAGCAGTTCCTTTTCTAAAGTACTCAACACTTTTTAAATTAGTTGGAGTGTATTCACTAGCAAGCATTAAAGGATTTGTTTCTAGTTCAATAGTTGCCGTTACAACACTTGATGGCCTTTTAAATCTTGAATTAGTTTCTAGTATACCCGCTGTAAGTAGTCTTGAGACAACTCTTCTGGCACCAGACCCAACAGAGTTAGTTAAATAATACTCTTTAGTGGCTATATCTTTATAACCAATCCAGGTCGAGCAGACATAATCTGGAGAATAGACAATTTGCCATGAATCACCAATAACATCACCTTTTAATCCAAGAGCTTTAATATGAGATCTATCAACACTGGAAGTTCCGGTTTTACTAGCAACATCAGTTCCGCTTTTAGAACCAGCTCCAATATCACCATTAGTTACCGCAAATCTTAAAATCATATTTATCATATAAGCAGTTGAATCTTTCATAACTGTTCTTTTTTCAGGAGTAACCGTATAAATTTCCCCGGTATCAACAAATTCTATTTTAGTAAATGAGTGAGGTTCAATATAAATTCCCCCTCTTGCAAAAGTTGCGTAAGCTGCAGCCATATCTAGTGGACTTTCGCCAGTATAACCTCCGATACTATGTGATTCATGAATATAATCATTAGCATCATATTCTGGGTGTAAGTTAAGACCAGTAACAAACTCATTTATTTTTTTGTTAGGAACAGCTTGAAATGTTTGTAGGGCAGTTGTGTTTCGAGATGCGGCTAAAGCTCTTTTAATAGTCATAATACCTTTATAACCGCCATCCCAGTTTTTAACATTACCACCACCACTGTAGCCGTGAACATCATCAATAATCATTTGACCAGTTCCCCAGTTTAAATATTCAATCGCTGGTCCATAATCAAAAAGTGGTTTAGAAGTAGAACCTGGGTGCCTTTCCGTCCTTGTTGCGTAGTTCCAACTTAACTTTGATTGCTTATTGCGTCCGGCTCCAATGGCAACAATTCCGCCAGTATCAACATCTAGAACGGCAATCCCTGTTTGCAGCATTTCATTTGGCCATTTATAACTAGTACCATCATTAATATTATTAATAACTTCTTGTTTTTCTTGAATAAATGTTGAATATATTTTCATTGCTACTAAGTTAGGATCTTGCCCCGTTCGAGTTTTTACTTCAGCTACAACGGTATCAATCATTCCTTGGTTACGCATTGCCTCAGATTCAGTTTTTATTAAAAGTGATTCAACGGAAATGCTTTTAGCAATTTCACATTCTTCATCAGTAATATAACCGTGTTTTTTCATTAAATTTAATACTTGATTTCGTCTGTTTTCAGCTTTTTCCGGATGACTAAATGGATCAAAAGCATTTGGAGCTTGGAATAGTCCAGCAATAATAGCTGCTTCGGTTAAAGAAACTTCGCCGATGGTTTTTCCGAAATAGGCTTGAGCTGCTTGCTCAATACCATAAGTACTGGCTCCTAAATAGGGGATGTTGACATAAAATTCAATAATTTGTTCTTTAGTATATTTTTTTTCTATTTTAAATACTGCCATATAAATATCAGTAAATTTACGAATAATCCCTTTAATGCCAGTTGATGTATATTCAGTAAAGGTTTGTTTAACAACTTGCATTGTTAAAGTAGATGCACCTCCGGCATCACTATTTCCAAGAGCTTGACTAACAGATGCTTTTAAAAATCTTGCTAAGTCAATTCCACTATGTTCCATAAATCTTGAGTCTTCAGTTGCGAGTAGGGCATCAATAAAGACCTCAGGGATTTCATCATATGAAACTTTTTCTCGGTTCTTTGTACCAACTCTGGTCATTTCATCACCATTAGCATAATAAATAATCGATGCATCAGATGTATACAAACCTTCTTCAGTAAAGTTAGGCGCACTTATGACAATATAAATAAAGAACGCTATAGCTAGAAAAACAATGGCAATTAAACCAAGCATACATAATATTAGAATCTTTTCTCCTAAACTACTTTTTCTAAATTTCGATTTAACTTTTGTCATTTTACTTTTCATTTTATTTTTCATTATTTTCTCCTTTAAAATATAGTCTATTAACTATATTTAAATAGTCTAAAGTAGGATTATACTTAAGAGCTATTTTTTCTCCATTATTTTTAATCTCTTTATATGGAATACTTTTTCTTTCATTATTATTAATAAACTCAATTAAAGTTTCTCCTTTAAATAAATATATCTCATTGTTAATTTCAATTATTAAAAAGGTAAGTCCTCCATGTTTTAAAACATTTTTAATATGTTTAATTTGGTGATTACTAATATTACTTAAAGGAAAAGAAGTTTTAGAAAGAGTACTTTTAGCATCAAAATCTAAATATTTACCTTTATAGACACCGACATAATCTAAACTAGATTTACTTTTTAACTGGCCCTTTGTTAATACTTTATTGTTTTCGTATTTAACCTTAGTAATATTTACCGGAGTAGGTTTTTTATAAATAATCGCTATATCATTTATCTCATAAAACTTATTAGCTTCATTTACTAGAGCTTCTAAATCCATCCCCCGATTTGCATAATTAATTTGTTTATTAAATTCCTTTTTTATATTACCCGGATAGAGCATGCTCATCACCTTTATTAATTATATAATATATTGTTAGAAAATTCTAGTTAACACTTATTTATTTGCATTTTTTGACACATTTATATATAATACAGAGGTAAGGAAGATATTATGAAAATAGATAATTCAATTTTAAGTGTTATAGCTGTAAGAATTAGTCAGTATCCTGAAGATAATAAACCTGAATTTTTATTAGTTGGTAGAAGTAATGTAGGAAAAAGTAGTTTTATTAATTCTTTATTAGGACGAAAAAACTATGCGAGGACAAGTAGTAAACCAGGTAAAACCCAAACTTTAAATTTTTATTTGTGTAATGAAAACTTCTATTTAGTAGATGTGCCTGGTTATGGATATGCATCAGTTGATAAAGCTACTCAAAAAAAGTTTGGTTTAATGATCGAAGAGTATTTAAAAAACAGAAAGAACTTAAAAAGAGTATTTATGATAATTGATGGGCGAATGAAAGCAACAGAAAACGATTTAATTATGTATAATTATTTAAAACACTATGACATAAATGTTACTGTAGTTGCTACTAAATATGATAAAATTAAACCAAAAGACCGAGATAAAACATTTAAAAGTGTTAAAAATAGTTTAAATTTAGTAGAAGGTGATAACTTAGTATACTTTTCTAGTATTACTAAAAAAGGACGTGAAGAAATTTACGGAATTATTGATAGTACCCTAAGTGAGGATGAAGATAATGAAAAATAAAAAAGGGTTTACGCTAGTAGAATTACTTGCAGTAATTATTGTTTTAGGTTTAATTATAGCTGTTGCCATTCCCTCATCAATAACAATAGGTAATAAAATTAAAGATAAACTTCTGAGTGATAAGCTTGACTTTGCTGAAAAAGCAGCTGTATTATGGGGACAAGATAATCGGAGTTGTTTTTCTGGTAGTGGGTGCTCAGAGTATCCATCTACTCTAAATGCAAATTGCACACTTAGCGGAGATTTAAAAACTTGTAATATTACTTTAGAAATGCTAGCTAAGGAGCAATATTATGATTATGATAGCGATGATAAAATTGAAAATCCAAAAGACTCAGAAAAATGTTTAAATAACTATATAATTAAATTAACTTATAATAAAAAAAACAAGTCCTTTAAAACAAATATGGATTTAGACAACCAAGATGAATCTTGTTAGAAAAAAATTTAGATACTAGCTACTCCTCCATGTCAAGTAAATTTGAACCAATTTATTTAAAAATAACAAAAGTTATAAAGGTATAGTATTTTAACCTTAAATGTGGTATATTATTTATGCAGTTAGTTATTGTTTTTTAATTAATTGTTTAATATTACATATAATATTAATGCTACACAGTGTAGCTCTAAAAAAGCGAGTGAAGCCAGCTCTATAAATGGTAGCTAAAAAAGTGAGTGAAGCCAGCTCTATAAATGGCAGCTAAAAAAGCGAGTGAAGCCAGCTCTATAAATGGCAGCTAAAAAAGTAAGATTAGAGAGCAACCTCTAATCTTTTCTTTTTATTAAAAACAATGTAAAAACAATGTATAATTATAAGAGGTGGTGCTAAGAATGTATAAAAACTTTAAAATAGTAAAAATTAATTCTGATTATTGTGATTATCTAAGAACTTTTGATAACAAAGTTCCTTATAATGCTGGTAAAAAAGAATTGAGACCATTTATAGGTGTCTTGTTCATAGTTGAAAAACATGAATATTTTGCTCCATTAGCTAGTCCAAAGCCAAAACATAAAATATTAAAAAATACTTTAGATTTATTAAAAATAGAAAATGGTATTTATGGTGTTATCAATTTTAATAACATGCTTCCGGTTGCTAGTGGTAATTATCAAGAGTTTAATTTAAATAAAAAAACCAACATTAAAGAAGAAATGTTCAGAATAGAATTATTAACCAATCAATTACGATGGTTAACTGCAAACAGAACTGATGTATTAACAAAATCGAAGATATTATATAAATTATATAAAAATAAAAAGTTACCTAAAAACGTAGAAGCTCGATGCTGTAATTTTATGTTACTAGAAAAGAAATGTAAAGAATATAATAAAATTGATCTATTATAGAGTAGCTTTGATATATTAAAAAAGACTTTATCATAAATGATAGAGTTTTTTTCTTATCTATGTTAAAATTTATTTAGCAAATGGAGGAAAATACATGAGAAAAACTGTCTGTTTAATAGGAAGACCTAATACTGGTAAATCTAGTTTATTTAATCGTTTAATAAAAGAAAAAAGATCAATAATTGATGATGCTCCAGGCATTACTAGAGATCGAATATATGGAATTGTTAATCATGAGGATAAAAGTTTTCATTTAATTGATACCGGAGGTATTGATTCTACTGATGAAGACTTTAATCTGAATATTAAAATGCAAGCAGAGCTAGCAATTGATGAATCTGATGTTATCGTATTTGTAATTGAAGGAAGATCATCACTTACTAGTAATGATTTAGAGATCGCAAATCTCCTTAGAAAAAGTAATAAAAAAATAGTAGTAGCTGTTAACAAGCTTGATGATCCACGTCATGATGAAGAAATATATAACTATTTTGAACTGGGATTTGATGCATATATTCCTGTATCAGCTGAACATAATAGGGGAATAAAAGATTTACTTAATGAGATAACTAAAGATTTTAATAATTATTCAACTGAAGAAGATGAATCTATTTTAAAATTTAGTATTATTGGTAGACCAAATGTTGGTAAAAGCTCTCTAATAAACGCTCTTCTTAATGAAGAAAGAGTTATTGTCTCAGATGTTGCCGGAACAACAAGAGATGCTGTAGATACCCGTTTTACCTATGAAAAAAATGATTATATAGTAATAGATACTGCAGGAATGAGAAAAAAAGGAAAAATTTATTACAACATCGAAAAATATAGCTTAATCAGAAGTTTAAAAGCTATCGATAGATCAGATGTATGTGCGATAATAATCAGTGCCGAAGAAGGTATAATTGAACATGATAAACATATAGCTGGCTATGCACTAGATGCTGGAAAAGCAGTTGTGTTAGTTGTTAATAAATGGGATAAAATTGATAATAAAGATAAAGCTATAAAAGAGTGGACCCAAAATATTCGTGATAACTTTCAGTTTATGCCTTATGTTAACATTGTCTTTTTATCAGCACTTGAAAAAAAGCGAATTCATACACTTATGCCTGAGGTTATAAAAGCTTATGCATCAGCCACTAAAGAAGTTAAAACCTCAGTACTAAATGACTGTATTAGAGAAGCTGCGCTTCTTCATCCAGCTCCTAGTTATAAATCCCAAAGACTTAAAATATATTTTGTTCATCAAGCGGGAACTAAACCACCAAAATTTGAATTTTCAGTTAATAATAAAAAACTAGTTCATTTTAGTTATGAAAGATATCTAGAAAATAAAATCAGAGAATCATTTGATTTTACCGGAACACCAATAATAATTAAATTTTCAAATAGAGGTGAGAAGTAGTGGAAAAGAAAACATTTATTACAATAATATTATCGTTATTATCAGTTTTTATACTTGGTTTAATATTGTGCTATTTATATAAACAAGAATCTAAAATCACCTTTACTGCTGTAGTAAAGGAAGTAAATACTTCTAATTATCTTATTACTCCTTTATCAGAAGATTTACCAAGTTTAATTAGTGTAGAACTAGATAAAAATTATAATCCAGGAGATATTATCGAAATTATCGCTCATAATGAAATGCTTGAAACTTATCCAGTTAGAATGAATGTTATATCTCATAAATTAATTCAAAAAAATAAAATTACAACATCTATTACTAATTTAATTGAGGAAAATAATAACATTGAAATAGAATATGCTATAATCAGCGATTTTTCTAATTATATAAGTATCATTAATAATGAAAACATTAGTCCTGATTCTAAAAAGAGTGCTAAGAAATATATTATGACTGTAATAGACTTTATTTTTAATAATAAAGAAATAGCTGGCTTTAAATTTATTGATTTATCAAATAAAGGTAAACTTAAAATAATAGAAATAGCTTTAGAATTAGATAATACTATTAATAATAAATTTCCTAATTATAAAAATGAATTAGAATCATCTTATATTAATATAAAAGGTAAACTTATTTCTTTATATTTAGATAAAACCAATGAGTTTTGCCAAAACAACGATTTAGTTTGTGATGATGCAAAAACAAATTTTCAAACCTTAAAGAAAAGTTTAAATATTACTTGGTCATTTATTACTAGTATCACTGATAAAAGTAGAAAAGAGCTTGAGGCTTGGTATGAAATCTTTAGTGGAAAATAAAGTATATTTAAATAATCAAGAATATACTTATATAATAAACAGAAAAAAAATTAAACATATTTATTTCCGAGTTAAAGAAGACTTAAAAATTCATATCAGTGCAAGTCATTTAGTAAGCACTAGCAAGATAGAAAAATTATTACAAGAAAATGCTAGTAATATCGAAAAATTATATTTAAATCAGAAAAATAAAACTAATGATGATCTTAAATATTTAGGTAATATTTTAAATTTTGAGTATAAAGAATGTAGCCCATATCTAGATAATAATAATATATATGGCACAAGTAAAGAAGAATGTAAAAGTTTTATTTATACTCTAGCTCCTAATATATTTCTAAATAGACTTAATCAAATAAAACAACAGTTTAATGATTTACCAGAATTCACATTAAAGGTGCGAAAGATGAAAAGCAAGTGGGGAGTATGTAATAAAAATAGTATGAGTATTACTCTTAATACTGAGCTAATTACCAAAGATATTCATTTAATTGATTATGTTATCATTCATGAGCTATGTCACTTTAAACATATGAATCACTCAAAAGAATATTGGAACCATGTTGAAAAATATTATCCATATTATAAAAAAGCAAGAAAGGAACTAAAATATTAATGATTGAATCACTTCAAAATGAAAAAATAAAAAATTATGCTAAATTAAACGATAAAAAGTATCGTGATCAAACCAGGATGTTTATTGCTCCTGGTAAACATTTAGTAGAAGAAGCTTTAAAAAATGAAATAGTAAAAGAAGTATTTCTTCTTAAAGATGAGGCAAACATTTATGGAGAAGTAACATTTGTAACTAGTGATATTTTAAAAAAATTATCAGGTCTAACAAGCGCTCCTAAAGTTTTAGCTATCTGTCAAAAAATCGAACCTAAACCTATTAAAGGTAATATTCTTATTTTAGATGATATAAGTGACCCAGGCAATCTAGGCACAATTATTAGATCAGCTGTTGCTTTCAACTACGAAACTATAATATTAAGCCCAAAAACAGTTGATCTGTATAACCCTAAAGTTATAAGAGCAGCTGAAGGGATGATTTTTAATATAAATATAGTTATTAAGGATCCACTAGAAATCATTCCTACTTTAAAAGAGGATAATTATTTAATATATGGAACTGACTTAAAAAAAGAAAGTTCAACTGAGATTAGCAAGACAAAACATGCTTTAATTATTGGCAGTGAAGCAGCTGGAATTAAACCAGAAATATTAGAACTTTGTGATAAAAACATCTTAATAAAAATGAACCCTAAGTGTGAAAGTTTAAATGCAGCAGTGGCTGCTAGCATTTTAATGTATCAACTAAATATAAATTAAAATATATCGCTACTTATATCGCTACTTATATCGCTACTTTTATAATATAATGATATAATATTATAAGAAAGAGAGAATAGATATGAACATACCGACATATGAAATTAATGAAAAAATTGTAAATTTAGTTGCTGATATAACTGAGAAATTAGCCCACTTAGAAATAAATATTGATGAAAAGAAAGATTTGCTTTTAAGAAAATCAAGTAAGATCAAATCAGTGAATTCATCCTGCGCGATTGAGGCTAATAGTTTAAGCGAAGTACAAATTATAAGTATAGTTAATGGTAAAAAAGTCATCGCCCCGCAAAATGAAATTAATGAAGTTCAAAATGCCTATAATGCATATACTAACATTCTTAACTATGATCCCTATAAAGTAAAATCATTTTTAGAAGCTCACAAAAATTTAACAAAAAATTTGCAAAATGAAAGTGGAGTGTTTAGAAGTGGAGATGTTGGGGTTTTTGATGGTAATAATGTAATTCATATGGGGGCAAGACCAGAATATGTTTCAAAATTAATAAAAGATTTATTTAATTGGGGAAAAGAAAGTAATCTTAACCCTTTAATTAAGTCATCAATTATTCACTTTGAAATAGAATTTATTCACCCTTTTAGTGATGGTAATGGAAGAATAGGAAGATTATGGCAATCACTAATCCTATGCAAATATAATAATATCTTTGAATATTTACCTATAGAAACATTAATATATGAAAATCAAGAAGCTTACTATGAAGTGCTCTTGGCATCAGAAAAAGAAGCAAGTTCAACTTTATTTATCGAATTTATGTTAAAGATGATTCTCCAAACTATCGAAAAATTTAATAATGATAATTTTATTAAAGTAAATGAAGATTATTTTAAAGGCTTAACTAAAACCGAAAAAGAAGTCTTAAGTGCTTTGATAGTTTATTTTAATAAAGACAAGTTAATCGAAACAAGTAGAGTAGCGAGTCTTCTAAATAAAAGTAAAGTAAATATAAGAAAATATTTTGCTAAATTTATGAAACTAGGCTTACTTCTTCCTATAGGTGAAAATAAAGGCAGAAAATATATGTTAAATGAAAAAATATTTAATAATAAGAATAATTAATATACAACTATTATCTTTTCATGATAAGATAGCTATAGGAAGTGCTAGCAGTGAAAGATATAAACTTTTTAAAATCCTCTTTATTTGTTAATAAAGGGATATATGATAATCAAATAATTTATGAAAATACTTTAGAGAGCTTTAAAGAAGCTATTAAAAATAAATATTCAATTATTTTTAGTGTTAATCTTACTAAAGATAATGTTATGATTCTTTATTATGATAATGATTTAACAAGACTTATGAATTTAAAAGATAAGATTAGTTCTATTACATATGAGGAACTTAACTATTTATGTTCTTATCATATTCCTACTTTAAAAGAAGCTCTAGAGCTTATAAATGGTCAGGTAGGAATAATCTTAGATATTAGAACAACCAGTCATAAATACTATCTAGAAAAAATTTTATCAACTACTCTTGATAATTATCAAGGGTCTTTTGCGATTCTTAGCAAATATGCCAAATCAATATATTGGTTTAATAAAAACAAACCAGATTATATAGTAGGTGAGGTACTGACTAAAAAAAGAAATCTATCACTTACTAATTTTATTGTTAATTGTTGTATTAATACTGATTTTAAAAGTATTAATATTAACTATTATGATCTATATAAAATAAAGAAAATTAAAGAAGATTCTTTTGTCTTAGGTTATCTAATAGATGATCAAGAAAAATACTTAGTTTATAAAGATATCTTTGATAATTTATTTATTGATAATGTTTATGAGCTGCAGATGACTGAAGAAATATTATAAAAAATTCAGTTGCTTGCAAAAAATGCAATAACTGAAAATTAAGAAAAAATAGTATAATCGCGACCATACTCCCGCCCCCTTTTTTGGGAGCATCTATTGAATTTTTAACTATAAAATATAAACTAAAAAAAGGCTAACAAACAAAGCCTTTTTCTTTTAGTGGTCCTTTACTAGTACCTAATAAATTAAATCCTTTATCACTTATTAAAATACTGTTTTTAAGATAATATTTACTATCTTCTGTCTTACAAGTATCATCATAAGTAAAATAAGTTATTTCTAAACCATTAAGTGAATATTCTAGACTATTATTAAATTCGCTCTTATCAAGTTTATTTAACTCATTATCATATAATAATAAAGTATTAATTTCTGTTTCGATATTTAGAGTTTCTTCAATAAGTAAAAATTCACTGTCAATAATTCTTAAACTAACAAATCTTTTTAGATTAATAATTTTATCTACTTTACCAGTAAATACTAAATTATGAGTAATTAAATCATCTTGAGTCTTAGATTCTAATTTTATATTAATATCACCATAATCAAAAACATTTTCATTACATTCATCTTTATCGCAAATATCACTAAATTTAATTAGTTTATTGATTTTTTTAGCCTCTACTTCTTTAGTAGTGGTTGTCGGACTACTATCAGTCTTACTTTTTTCAAGCCCTTTGCTATAAGCAATATAACTAATAAGTACCATAACAATTATTAGTAAGATTGCTACGAGTAATCCATAATTATTTTGTCTTTCTCTAATTTTAATCATTTCCTTTCATTTTAGTACTGCTAACTAATTTTATTAAACTCCTCGAAATAATATGCTTAAAAGTAAGCGCAAAAGTGTTAAATGATAATGAGCAATTTTGTTAAATGGATTTATTAATCAAAAACATCCAATTATAGACAAAACTGATTAAATTTAGTACAATTTACTTAAAGGAAAGAGGCTTTCTTTATGGAAAAAATATTATTAGGAACTATAACTGGTGCTTTTGGTCTCAAAGGAGAACTTAAAGTATTAAGTGATTTTGAAATTCCAGATAAAGCATTTAAAATAAACAATCAAATATATTTAAATGAAGAAGAACATCTAATTACTAATGTTAGATTTCATAAAAATAAATATTTAATCCAAATTGATAATATAAAAGATATTAATTTACTTAAAGATTATCGTAATTATAAAGTATATATAAAATATTCAAGTTTAAATTTAGAGTCTCATGAATATTTATTAAAGGATCTAATTCACTTAGATGTTTATAACAAAGAAGAATTAATTGGTAAAGTAACAAATGTCTCACTAAATAAAAATAATCCTTTAATAAATGTTAATAATAGGTTTTATATTCCTTTAAAAAGTGATTTTATTACTAATATAAATATAAAAGATAAAAAAATAATTGGTAAGAATTTGGAGGAACTTTATGAAGATAACAATACTTAGTTTATTTCCAGAAATGTTTAGTGGCTTTATAAACGAATCAATTATTAAAAGAGCACTAGATAAAAAGATAGTGGAAATAGAAATAATAAATTTTAGAGATTACTCACCACTTAATCATAAACAAGTAGATGATACACCATATGGTGGAGGATCAGGAATGGTCTTAAGATGTGAACCAATCTTTGAGTGTTTAGACAAAATCAAAACCGAAGACTCTTATATAATAATAATGTGTCCAACTGGAGTTACTTATAATCAAGAAAAAGCAAGAAATTTATCACTTAAAAAACATTTAATTATTATATGTGGTCATTATGAAGGCTTTGATGAAAGAATTAAAATTTTAGCTGATGAAATAATTAGTATAGGCGATTATATTCTAACTGGAGGAGAACTTCCAGCTATGATAATAACCGATAGTGTTATCAGACTACTTGATGGAGTAATATCAACAAGTAGTTTAGAAGATGAATCATTTAATGATAATCTTTTAGATTACCCAGTATATACCAAACCTGATGAATATAGAGGATTAAAAGTACCAGAGGTACTTATATCTGGTAATCATAAAAAAATAGCCGAATATAGAAAATCTGAACAACTTAGAATTACTAAGGAAAGAAGACCAGATTTAATTAAATAAATTATTAGGGGGAATTAAGAATGAATTATGTATTAATAAAAGAAAAAATCAATCTCAAAGTCTTAGACTTTGAGAATAACCAAAATGCTTATCTAATAAAATTTAAAAAACAAGAAATATCACTTAACTATCAAAAGTATATTGATACTATCTTATTAAAAGAAGTATTTAAAATATTGAATCCTATTTTAATTAAAGTTTTAACATATCTTACTTCAGAAGAAGATGAAGAAACTGAGACTGGTAAGTTATACGATGAACTTGCTAAACAAAGAAGTATTATTTTAAAAAAATATGAAAAACATTTATCAAGAGAAGCAAGAGACAAGTATTTTAAAAATATCAGATTTCTTGCTTTAGAACTACAAAAAAGACTTAAAACATATACTTATAAAACCGAGAAGACAAAAACACGATAATTTAGTTCGTAATTCTAAAACTACTCAATTTTAGCAAGTTTTAGTTTAAAATAATATTATATAACGGAATCAAAAAAATATATATCTTAGATTAGTTACTAGGCATACCAGAGTAATTAAGGGACTTGTACAAGTCAAAATGATGTGCTATAATCATTTTGCTTGTTAAAAGCCGTTGTAATCCGCTTATATATTAATGATTATAATAGATTATATTACAGAAAGGAAACGTACTTAATGAATGAATTAATTAAGAAGATTGATGCTAAACAAATTAAACCTGATACTCCTGAATTTAGAGTAGGAGATATTGTTAGAGTTGATGTTTGGATCAAAGAAGGAAAAAAAGAAAGAATCCAAGCTTTTGAAGGGTTAGTAATATCTAAAAAAGGTGGATCAGTCTCAGAGACTTTTACAGTAAGAAAGAAAAGTGGAAGTGTTGTTGTTAAAAGAACATTCCCAGTAAATAGCCCGCTTGTTGATAAGATAACTGTTATTAAAAAAGGTTTTGTTAGAAGAGCTAAACTTAACTTCTTAGACAAAATGGTTAAAGAATACAAAGTAAAAGAAAGAACTGGAAACTAAAGTCTTGAAATCAAGGCTTTTTTTTTGTATAATAAAATTATGAAAAAGATAGATAGTAAGTCAAAAAAATTTTTAATTATTTTAGGACCAATATTATTACTAGTTATAATATTGAGTATTTCCTATGCCTACTGGCGAAAGTCAGCTACTCAATCAGGTATTAATCAACTAGATACTTTAAAATGCTTAGATATAACTTTTACAGATGTAACAAATGCAATTAACTTGGAAGGAGAGTATCCTATACCAGACTCTGAAGGTATGACTAAAACCCCATATACTTTTAAAGTAACAAATAACTGTGATGTATATACAGAACTTGATATAAACTTAGAAGTATTGCCAGTGTCAACTCTAAGCTCGGATTATGTCAAAGTAGCACTTAATAATACATCAAGTTTACTTAGTAGTAACCCACAAGTAACACCTACTATAGATGGTGCTACGAGCTATGCTATTTCCTCTGGAACTAGTTTATTTCCAAATGATTTTGCAACATTTGATTTAAGATTGTGGGTAGATGAGGCAACAACTACTGAACAGGGAGCAAACAAAACTTTTCAATCAAAAATAACCGTAACAGCCTCAGTAGTAACAATGCCAGCAAATTTAACACTTCAAATACCAGATCAACCATCAGGCTCATATAATACTAACTTTGTAGGTGCCACTTGGAATTATAAACTAGGGGGTATTACAATAAACTCACTAGATAGTACTGATCAGAAAATAAATTTAACTAGTAAAACTGAAAACACAGAAAATCTAGCTGATTATATAATGAGTTTAACAAATGATGATGGTGTATATAATGAACCAGCAACAGATTATCGTTATGAAGGAGAAAACCCAGATAACTGGATAATGTTTAATAATGAACTATGGCGAATAATTGGTGTGTTTGATGAAAGTACTCATGGAAAAACAGGAGAAAAATTAGTTAAAATAATAAGAGGATCATCAATTGGAGCATTTGCTTGGGATAAGAGTAATACTAATGATTGGCCAGCATCATCTTTATATAATTTATTAAATACTCACTATTACAATGGAACCAATGAAGAAAGTCTAAATTATTGTTATCAATATAGTATAACAATACCAGGAGTATGTAATTTTACAGAAACTGGAATAACAAGTAATTATTATAGAGAAATGATAGAAAATGTAACATGGAAACTAGGAGGCATAGCTTCGATGTCAACTGCAGAAGCTGTTTATGCAGATGAAAGAGGGACAACAGAGACAAGTGGATATATAGGATTAATGTATGCTAGTGATTATGGATATTCTGTTTTAAAAACATCATGTGCCAGAGCAACCAGTTTAGGAAGTTATAATAGTGCAATGTGCGGTGGGAAAGCATGGTTAAGAGGAGAAGGATATGAGTGGACATTAGTCCCGCACTCGTCAAGCTCAATCAGTGTGTGGCTTGTGTCCGGTACCGGCCTCGTGTACAATGACCCTGCGAGCAATGGGTGCGGGGGGCGTCCTTCTTTATATCTAAAATCTACTGTTAAAAAACTAACAGGAACAGGTAGTATATCTGATCCATACATAATAATAAGTTAAGAAAGTGTGCTGTTAGAGGGCTTTAGTCCTCTCAGCACCAAAAAAAAATAGAAGGAGGAAGAAAATTGTCTACCAAGCATATTAATAAAAATAAAAAAACAGCATTAATAATCTACAAGAATAATGGTAAGTTTTATAATGTTTTTGATATAGATGCTTATATTTTTAATATATTATTTAATTATAAAGTAATTAATAATAAAGCGGGATTTCCAGACAATGCTTTAAACAAAATTATAAATACAATAGAAAACGAGAAAATTTCTTATCAAATTATTTATAAAGATAAAGATGCCGAAGGTAAAAAATTTAAATTTAATACTTATTCTAAATATTATAACGAGGCAAAAAACAAAATTTTATTGAATGATAAATTAAATTTAATTAATAAGAAATTAATGGTTGCTAGTGCTGATGATTTAGAAAGGATCATAGATATTATTAATGAGAGTCTTTAATGATAATTTTATTATATCTAAAAAAACAAAAAAGTTTATATTAGATTTATATAACTTAATGGAAAATATTCCTAGAAAAGATTTTTTTATAAAAGAAAAAATTAATCTTACAACTTTTGATTTATTAGAAAACATATATCTAGCAAATTCTGATTTAGATGATTTTGAAACTCATTATTTAAATATTATAAAAAATATTAGCATTCTTGATTTTTTATTAGAAATATTATATAGAAAAAAGTACATATCTCTTAAACAACTTGAAAAAGAAGGATATCTGTTAACAGAAATAACAAAAATGGTTAAAGCTTGGAAAAAGAATAAAGAAGGTAATAATGCTTAGTGATTCTTTAACTTTAGAAAATTTACTTAATATCTATGATAATGAAATTTCCAAAAATGTTAAGAATAAAAGTAAATTATATAAATTTGAATTACATAAAATAGAGTATTTGCTTGATATTAGAGATAATTTATTAAATGGAAAATATGATGGTGGCAAATATAATTTATTTTTAATAACTAAACCGAAATTAAGGTTGATTATGAGTCAAAATATATATGATAAGATAATTAATCATTATATTACAAGATATATTTTAGAGCCTAAATTAAGCAAGTATTTGCTTAAAAATAATTCAGCAACTAGAAAAGGAATGGGGACAAGTTATGCTATAAAAATGTTAAAAAAATTTTTAGAAAAAAATAAAATTCATAATGATATTTTTGTTTTAAAGTTTGAGTTATCGAAATATTTTTATAGCATAAATCATGATATTTTAAAACAGCTGTTAAGAAAAGATTTAAGTAAGGATGAATATTTATTAGTAGAAAAAGTAATTGACAGTACAAATAAAAACTATATAAAAAAGTATATTACTGAAGTAAATAAAAACGGCGCGAATAAAATTCCTGAATATAAAGATGGTAAAGGTATTCCTATTGGTAATCTTTCTTCCCAGTTTCTTGCTATATTTTATTTATCAAAGCTACACAAATATAAAATCGAAGAGAAGTTAAATAAAGAATTTGATATTGAATTAAATAAGAAAAAAACTTATATTAGAAATATTAAGCACGGGATAGTGTTCTTAGGTTATAATTTTAAAATTATTAACAAAAAAACAATAATTAAAATAAGTACGGATACAAAAAAGAGAATAGAAAAGAATCTAAAAAAACTTAATTATGAAACTAAAAATAATTTGTTATCACTGGAAGAAGAATTTTCTAGTATTATGAATTATAAAAATTCATTTATATTTGCAAATAAATATGAAATAGGTAAAATAATTAATAAAATTTGGGATTAAATTTTATTAATTATGATAGGGGTAGCTTAATTTAGTCCCGCACTCGTCTAACTCGAACAATGTGTGGAATGTGAACTATAACGGCAACGTGAACAATAACAATGCGAACAATGGGTTCGGGGGGCTACTAGCTCATTAAATGTAGAATGTTAAAATGGTTAAGGCTTTTTAAAGGAGCATTTAAAGAACATAAGTTATCCTGGAATATATTTTCCGAATATAAATATAGATAGAAAGCAAAATATTTGCTTTCTTAGCACTATATCTAAAGAGAGTGGGAGTAGAATGAAAAACAGATATTTATTTTTTAAAAGAAAATATAATAATTATTTACTTTTAGTCAAAAAGAAAGATAAATATCACACATTTAATTATGATAAATTAATATTAAACTTTATTAATTTTAAAAACATTAGGGATCTTCAAAAAAATAAAATTAATTATATTATAATAGATAATTTAGAAATAGAATTTATTAGTGAAAATGAAGATAATAATTATCAGTTATATTTATTAAGAGCATTTTTTATAAATATGATAAAGCAAATAGAAGGGACTGCTGATTAAAAATGAAAAAAAAGATTGGAATAGGATTATTAATATTAGTGATATCACTAATATTAATAAATATAAAAAGTAGAGATAAATACTTTTTATACGATGATAATGTATATCTTGCCGTAATGGTCGATGGAGTAGAACAATCCTCAATTCCTACTAAAGGAAATTTTAAAATTAAGAGTGTTTGTCAAAATGCGGATGCTTCATGGGATTATGATGATTGGGTACTTAATATAAAAAATATTAATAATGAAGCAAGATGTATTTTAAATTTTACAACTGAAACTACAGAAAACCTAGCAGCTTATATAATGAGTTTAACAAATGATGATGGTGTATATGCTGAAGAGATGTCGTATGTTGTAGGTGATATTCAATATGATGCAACAGATTATCGTTATGAAGGAGAAAACCCAGATAACTGGTTAATGTTTAATAATGAACTCTGGCGAATAATTGGTGTGTTTGATGAAAGTACTCATGGAAAAGAAGGAGAAAACTTAGTTAAAATAATAAGAGGATCATCAATTGGAGCATTTGCTTGGGATAAGAGTAATACTAATGATTGGCCAGCATCATCTTTATATAATTTATTAAATACTCACTATTACAATGGCAGCAATGAAGAAAGTCTAAATTATTGTTATCAATATAGTACTACAATACCAGGAGTATGTAATTTTACAGAAACTGGAATAACAAGTAATTATTATAGAGAAATGATAGAAAATGTAACATGGAAACTAGGAGGAATAGCTTCGATGTCAACTGCAGAAGCTGTTTATGCAGATGAAAGAGGGACAACAGAGACAAGTGGATATATAGGATTAATGTATGCTAGTGATTATGGATATTCTGTTTTAGAAACATCATGTGCCAGAACAACCAGTTTAGGAAGCTATAGTAGTGCAATGTGCGGTGGGAAAGCATGGTTAAGAGGAGAAGGATATGAGTGGACATTAGTCCCGCACTCGTCATACTCAAGCTGTGTGTGGTATGTGTACTTTAGCGGCTACGTGGACTATGACTATGCGAGCATTGGGTTCGGGGGGCGTCCTTCTTTATATCTAAAATCTACTGTTAAAAAACTAACAGGAACAGGTAGTATATCTGATCCATACATAATAATAAGTTAAGATGGTGTGCTGTTAGAGGGCTTTAGTCCTCTCAGCACCGAAAAAAGTTGGGATAATTATGAATATAATAGAAATAATATTGAAAAAGAAAAATAAAGAAGAGTTATCGTATGATGAACTTTCTTTTGCATTCTGTTCTTATTTAAATAAAAGTATTCCCGATTATCAAATGAGTGCACTTTTAATGGCAATCACTATTAATGGAATGACAATGAAGGAAACTCTTGCTTTAACAGATGTCTTTATAAAAAGTGGAGATGTTTATAAATTTAATAAAAAGGTAAGTGACAAGCATAGTACGGGAGGAATAGGTGATACTGCAACTTTTATAATCGCGCCGATTGTAGCTAGTATGAATATCCCTATGGCAAAAATGAGTGGTAGGGGTCTTGGTTATACAGGTGGTACTATTGATAAACTTGAGAGTATCCCTGGTTATAAAGTAGAGTTAAGTAAAGAAGAGTTTTATAATCAAGTAAATAAAATAGGTATTGTTATTAGCTCTCAAACTGATGACTTAGTTCCACTTGATAAAGTTATTTATAGTTTAAGAGATGTAACGGGCACCACTGAGTCAATGCCTTTAATAGCAGCTTCCATTATGAGTAAAAAGATTGCCTGTGGAGCTTCTTATATTGTTATTGATATCAAGTATGGTAATGGGGCATTTATTAAGAGTGTTGATGATGCTAAAGAATTTAGTAAGATGCTTTTATCGATCGGTAAACATTTTAAAAAGGATGTTAAAACTTTAATTACGCCAATGGATAGTCCTTTATCTTCTTCTATTGGTAATGCTTTAGAAGTACTTGAGGCTATTGAAGTCTTAAAAGGAAAGAAATGTCCCCTTCGTGATGTAAGTATAGATATTGCAGCAAGTATTGTTGCTATGGCAAAAGAGATTCCGGTTAAAGATGCTAAAATACTTTGCAAGAATGCTCTTGATAATGATAACGCTCATAAGATGTTTAAGAAATGGATTATAACTCAAGGTGGAGACTTATCAAAGCTTAAAGTAAGTGATAAAGTTATTACTTTAAAAAGTAGTTTAGAAGGTACAATTGATGCGATAAGCGCAATAAACTGTGGACGTCTTGCTATGAAGCTTGGGGCTGGCAGAGAAACTAAAAAATCTAAAATTGATTATGGAGTAGGTATTAAACTACTGAAAAATATAGGTGATAAAGTTAAAAAAGATGAAGCTTTAGCTGAGCTCTATGTTAAAAATTTAAATATTAAATTAACTGATGAAGATTTAAAAATATTTTCAATAAAATAAAACTGCACTAAAATTAGTGCAGTTTTATTTATGTTACTTCTCTAAGGAAAAAAAGACATAATCTCCTTAGAAGAGGGTTATTGTTATCTATGAAGTTAGAAATAAACAAATATTTCTTGATATTCGCTGTTGCTTATACATAAATTTGGCTGTATATTTTCTGGTAACTACAAACGAAAAGTTGGATAAATGTCAAGTTTTGTCTCTGCACAAACAAAACTTGACTTTTGCTTATTGCAGTAGTATAATGATTTTTAGGGTGAAATGTTATGAAAAAAAGAGATTTATATTTAAATAAATTAGTTGATTTTAAAGATACGAATTTAATAAAAGTAATTACGGGAATGAGAAGAAGTGGTAAATCAACATTGCTCTTATTATTTAAGGAATATTTAATTAATAATGGTATCAAAGAAAATAATATAATTTTAATTAATTTTGAATCTGTTAAATTTAAGGAAATTCAGAATTATGAAGACTTATACGATTATGTTAAACTCCTAATAAGTAAATTAAAAGGAAAAGTATATATACTTCTTGATGAAGTTCAATTGATAGAAAAATGGGAAAAAGCTATTAATTCATTTATGGTAGATTTTAATTCAGATCTTTATATAACTGGGTCAAATGCTTATTTGCTTTCAAGCGAATTATCAACTCTTTTATCTGGAAGATATGTTGAAATAAAAATGATGCCTCTTTCATTTAAGGAATATTTGGATTTTAATCAAAATAATAATATTACCACTGATGAGCACTTCATAAATTACACTAAATATGGAGGATTGCCAGTAATAAGCGAATTAAAAAAAGATGAAGCAACAATTAATACATATCTAAAGGATATATACAATACGGTTATAATGAAAGATGTTATTGAAAGAAATGATATTAAAGATATAGCACTGCTTCATAACGTTATGGCATTTGTAGCTCAAAATACTGGTAATATTATTTCTCCAAACAAAATAAGTAATTACTTAAAAGATGGCGGTCAGTTAACTAGTCATAATACGGTAGATAATTATCTTTTATATTTAGAAAAAGCTTATATTATATCTAAAGTTCCTAGATATGATATTAAAGGGAAATTATTATTAAAAACTCTTGCTAAATATTATATTATTGATACTGGAGTAAGAAACGCAATAGTTGGATACCGGGATACTGACTATGGACATATTTTAGAAACAATAGTTTATTTAGAACTTATTAGAAGAGGATACCAAGTATGGATTGGTAAAAATAATGATTATGAAATAGATTTTATAGCGACTAAAGAATCAGAAAAGAAGTACTATCAAGTTGTTTATAATCTATCCTCAGATGTTTTAGAAAGAGAAACTAGAAGTTTAGATATCCCTAATAATCATTATGAGAAAACAATCATTTCTAATGATAAAAATTTTATTAAGGATATTAGAGGTATAAAACTAATAAATATAATTGACTTTTTATTAGAAGAATAATCAAAAATATAAAATTAACTGATGAAGATTTAAAAATATTTTCAATAAAATAAAACTGTACTAAAATTAGTGCAGTTTTATTTATGTTACTTTTGTAAGGAGAAGAGGAAAATTTTTCCTTAGTGAAGGTACATACTAATTTAATTATAGATATAACTTAACATTGCTATTAATAAAAAAGCAAATAGAAATTTTACTACAATATATCTTAGTAGAAGGACAATAATTAAAAGTATTCAAAGTGAAGAAATCAATTTTTCTAATGTAGAAAGATCATTATGTGATATTTTCAAACTTTGTTAACATATGGAATCAAATTGATTTAGAGTAAAAGAAAAAAATTATCGTACGATTTAATAAAAAATCATTATCAAAACAAATATAAAAGATTATAAAACAGTCTTAGGAGGTTTATTAAATTGAAAGAAATACAAAAAAAGAACAAGTGCCATTGGTTTTATATCAAAAGGTGGTAAATACAGTATAGAAACTTTTGCACATGTTGATATTGCACTAGAATTTGCTAGTTGGATGAGTCCAGAATTTAGATTATATGTTATGACGGAGTTCAAACGATTAAAGACAATGGAACAAAAAGAATTTGGATGGAATTTAAAAAGAACACTATCAAAAATAAATTATAATATTCATACTGATGCAAATAAACATGGCATTATTTGGTATGACTGCTTCTGTTTGGCAAAATAAAAATCAAGATAAAGTCGATAACGTGAGAAATTATGCTAATGTTGCAGAGTTAGTATGTTTAGTTAATTTAGAAAATTTAAATTCGGTTTATATAAACGAAGGTTTAATTCAAAAAGAAAGGTTAATTAGACTTAATGAAATTGCCATATATCAAATGAAATTATTAACAACAGACAATAGAATCCAAAAACTTGAAAATATATCTGAACTATCATCAATTAAAAATAAATAATTAAAAAAATTCAGATAAAAAACGTGTCATCAGGAATAATTATATGAAAAGGTTCGCCAGATAAAAAGATAATGAGAAGTGATACTCATATTGCTAAAAACTATCTTAGTAAATTAGAAATGAAAAATTAACTTCCAATTTTTTCGACAAAATACGACCTAATCCTTTACAAAACATTTTTTAAATACTATAATAAAACACATATCAAAAGGAGGCAGTACATATGAAAGAGAATTTACCAGTTCTTTTACTTAAAAAACTAACTCTTTTGCCTCTTCAAGAAGTGCGCCTAGAACTTAATAATGATCTTTCTAAGAAGATTATTGATTTAAGTGAGGGCGTTTTTCATAATAAAATATTAGTTATTTTACCAATTAATTTTTTAGAAGTATCTCCATCAGTTAAAGATTTACCAAAGGTAGGGATTTTAACTTCAGTAGTTAGTAAAATTGAGCTTCCTAATGGGAACTACCGAGTTGTAATAAAAGGTCTTCATAGGGTTGAGGTACTTAATTATTCAACCTATAAAGATGACCAAAAAGTTATTATTTCTTCAATTAAAAGATTATATATTGATACTGGAGAAAATACTGAGGGAGTAGCTTTAAAAAGAAAGTTAATTGATCTTACTAAATCATATATTAGACTAAATCCAGAAGTATCAAACAGTATTTCTCATAAAATTAATGAAAGTGTTTCCCTTGATGAATTAACTGATCTTATTGTTAATTTTATTAATCTTCCTATAAATAAAAAAACAATCTATATGAATGAGCTAAGTGAAGTAAAAAGAGCTAAAAAGTTAATTAAAGAATTAAATATAGAACTTGAAGTTATTAAACTTAATAATAAACTTGATTATGAAATTAGAAATGATTTTGAGAAAGAGCAAAAAGATTATTTACTTAAAGCTAAAATACAGAAGCTTAATGAAGAATTAGGTGTATCTAGTTCTAAAACTGAAGAAGCATCTATTTACCATGATAAAATCAATAATTTAGATGTCTGTAATGAAACAAAAGAAAAGCTTTTGAATGAACTTAGAAAATATGAATACACTCCTGATAATAGTCCGGATTTATCGATAATAAGAAATTATATTGAAACAGTTATAAGTCTTCCTTTTAATAAATCATCTAAAGAAGAATTAAAAGCTAAAAATATTAGAACATCTCTTGATAAAACTCATTATGGTGTAAGTATTATTAAAGAAAGAATAGAAGAGTATGCAGCTTTAAAAGAGTTAAATAATGATATTTCTAGTCCAATTCTTTGTTTTGTGGGTCCGCCTGGGGTTGGAAAAACAACCCTAGCGATGAGTATTAGTAAAGCTTTAAAAAGAGAATTCTTTAAAATAAGTGTCGGTGGACTTAATGATTCTAGTGAACTAACTGGTCACAGGAGAACATATTTAGGGGCATCTCCTGGTAAAATAATTTCCGGAATTAAAAAAGTAGGAGTCGATAATCCCGTAATTTTAATTGATGAAGTTGATAAAATGGTTAAAGATTTTAAGGGAGATCCAGCATCAGTTCTTTTGGATATACTTGATGTTAATCAAAATAAATTATTTGTTGATAATTATATAGAAGAACCATTTGATTTATCTAAAGTCTTATTTATATTGACTGCAAATGATGAAGAAGTAATTCCCGCTCCTTTAAAAGATCGTCTAGAAATCATCCATCTTGATTCATATACTATTTATGATAAAAAATATATTGCTCTTAATTATTTAATACCTAATATATTTATTAGATATGGTGCTAGAAAAGTCAAAATCAGTGAAGATATAATTCTTTATATAATTAGTAATTATACTTTAGAAAGTGGAGTAAGAGAGTTAGAAAGAGTTTTAGATAAACTAATTCGTAATATTATTATTAATAAAATTACTCCTAGTAAGATAACTTTAGAATATGTTTCATCGGTACTTGGCAATAAATTATATGAAACTGTTTTAAAAGAAGGAATGATCGGCTCAGTTAATATATTAGGAGCAAGCCCTTTAGGGGGAGAAATAATAAATGTTGGCTCAGCGCTTGTTTCAAGTGATACTACTTTAACAGTTACTGGTAATGTTGGCGAAAGATTACTTGACTCGATTAATTTAATTATTAGTTATTTAAAAAGCGTGAATTATATAGATTCTAAAATATTAAAAAACAGTGGTCTTCATCTTCATTTTGAATCTAATTTTAAAATAGATGGTTATAGTGGTGCACTGGGAATAATATCGGGAATTTTAAGTTTAATAAGTAAAAAGAAAATTGATAACACGATCGCTTTTATTGGTAGTATAGATTTATATGGTAATGTTTTAAAAGTAAGTAAACTAAAAGATAAAATAATTACGGCTTATAATAATGGGATTAAAACTATTTATTTACCTAAAGCTAATATTATAGATCTAAAAGATATACCTAAATTTATTATTGATGATTTATCACTAATAACCGTCTCTAAATATGATGAGGTATATAAAAAGTTGTTTTTAAGATAAGAAGTCATTGGCTTCTTTTTTAGTGGTAAAATTTTATCTATTACATATAATTTTTTAGAAAGGATTGATTAGATGAATGAAGTTTATGTACTAGATAAAGAGTTTTTATTTAAAAATAATATTCATGCTATTACAAGTATATCACTTGAACATAGTTTTGATGTTGATGATTCTAAAGTAATAGGTGAGTTTATTATCTCTGGTGACTATCGTCTTCATGAAGTAAGTATTAATAAAGAAGACTTTAGTTTTAAGGTACCCTTTAATAATGAAGTAAGAAGTAATGTTAATTTAGATACTGTTGAAGTAGAAATAAATGATTTTTCTTATAATGTTAATGAAGATGAACTAAGCGTTCATATCGAATACTTAGTAAGTGGAGAACAAAGTTTGATTGAGTTTGCCGAGGAAAGTGATTTAGAGGAGTTTTTGCAAGAAACAGATGCAGAAGTTATCGATTTATCTGAAGAAAATAGAACAGAAGAAGTAAAGACCCCGGAAGAAGTAAAGACTCCAGAAGAAGAACCACCTGTTGAAGACATAAGAGATGAAGAAGGTATTAATAAAGAAGCAATTATAAATAATATTAATTCTGAGGAAAGTTTTATTACTTATCATGTTCATACGGTAACTCCTATAGATACTGTTGAAAGTATATGTTCTAAATATGATATATCTTTAAATGATTTAAAAAAACTTAATAATATTGATGAGCTTACTATTAATTCCAAGTTAATAATTGCTGATGAAGAAGCAGCGAGCTAAAATAACTCTTGCTGGTAAAACTAAAATATTATCAAGTGATGATAAAAAATATGTAATTAAAGAAAAAAATAAAGATTTAAAATCTTTATATGATTATTTAAATACAAGACAGTTTCATAATTATCCAGAGATTATTGATGAAGATGATAATAATTATATATTTGACTATATTGATAGTGTAAATATTCCTACTAACCAAAAAGCATCAGATATGGCAAATTTACTTGCCCTTCTTCATAATAAAACAGCTTACTTTAAACCGATAACTGCTGATTATGTTAAAAAAATATATGAAGGTATTGAAAGTAATATTATTGATATTGAAAACTATTATAATCAGCAGTTTGATGTTATCGCTGGGGATGTAGTTATGAGTCCATCTAGTTATTTACTAATTCGTAATAGCAGTAAACTGCTCGCCAACTTTACCTTTATAAAAAAAGAGTTAGATGAGTGGTTAAAAATGATGAGTGAGAAAACTAAAGAAAGAGTAGTTTATTGTCATAATAATTTATCGGTTGAACATTTTTTATCAAGTACTGATGATTACTTTATATCTTGGGATAAATATACAATTGATACTCCAGTTCTTGATTTAATGAATCTTTATTCAAATGATTATAATAAATATGAATTTAGTAATTTTTTTGAAGTATATAATCAAAGATTTCCTTTAAGTGATGAAGAAAAGAAATTGTTTTTTATTATGATATCTCTTCCTAAAAAGATCGAGTTTACTAATTTTGAATATGATAATACTACGAAAGTAAACAATCTAATGACATATATATATAAAACCGAAAATTTAATAAGGCCATATTATTTTATATAAAATAAAAAATAAGAGACATATTTCAACAAATAAAATTATTAAATTAAATCTAAATGGTACAAAGAAAGTAAGTATTACTTGATAAGTTATTAAAACACATAAAATAAATATACCAATTATTCCGAAAAAACCATTAAAAGGATTTGGTTTACCACACACGACTATCACCTAGTATAATATATTCTTTTAAGTAAAAGGGTGCTAATCAATTATAAATAATCTTATAATTGATTTTTTCTGTGGAAAAATATATTAGACTTTTTAAGATAAGTTTAGTAAAATGATAATAGTAGGAGAGATGGTTATGAAAAAAAATAGTGGCTTTATAGCAACGTCTTTATTATATTCATTTTTCTTGATTTTCTGTGCAGTGCTATTAGGTTTAGTTGGGAACTTTTTACATAATCGAACTCTTCATAATAATACAATTGATAGTATTAAAGAAAACTTATCTAATGTTGGTAAAAGGACACTTGCTGATGTAGAAGTTGGAAGTTATATTAATATACCAGTTTTTACTAATATTAATAATGTCAGCACCAAGAATATAAATTGGGTTGTATCAAGTGTTAATAGTAATGATATTACACTTGTTAGTGATAATGTGGTTATGATGACTAGTGTTAATAAAGATATAACATTTTTACAAGATGAAATTAACCGCTTTTATAATATGTATACAACCGGGTCGACCTCTAAAAATTATATTACTTATTTTACTAAAGAGTTAATAACTAGCTTTGAGATGATAGATGATCTCCTTTTAAAAAAATCTTTACTTAGTAATAATAGTGAATATTTTTATTATGATCAAAGTAGTAATAGTTTTTATTTATATCAATATTCTTGTGATGTAAATAATCTGTGTAGTGTGAAAAAAAGAACTAAAATAACACAAAATAATTCAACTAAATATGGGCTAAGACTTGTTATAAATGTATCAAAGAATACTCCTATTTCTTCTGGTATTGGAGTAATAAATAATCCTTATAATGTATTATATTATACTCATGAGGTTAATGATGAAAAGTCACTAGTACTTCATTATGATAATTTAAATTATAGTGGAAATCTAGGATTTAAAACTTCTGCTAATTATTTTAAAGATTTATCTGGAACTAATATGGATGGAACTCTCAACAGCGGAAATTTTACTAATAATCTGACTAGTGGGGTAACTATTCCAGCCACTATATTTATTAATACTAAATTAAATATATATAATATTATTAATAGCGTAGATAGATATACGATTGAATTTAGAGCTAAAAATCATTTAAGGTTGGCTTCTAGTCCCAATTATTTAACTAATTTTATTATGTTAAATAATAATGCTAGTTTAATTGTATATACAACTAGTAATTCAACTGGACTTACAGTAAATTCATTTAATACTATTACCCTTGTAAAAAATTCTACAAATATTGATATTTATATAAATGGTGAATTTTTAAAAAACACTTCTAACTTAGTGAGTGTAGCAAATAATATCTTATATATTGGCGGAAGTAGTTATGATGAGATTTTTAAATCAATTAGAGTTTATAATACTTCCTTAACTGAAGAACAAATAATTCATAATTATAATGTAGATATGAGGTGGAATCAGTGAATAATAAAGGTTTTGTTATGATTGAAACGATTATTGTTGTAACTATTCTTTCAATTGGGTTAATTTCTCTTTATTCATCATATAATTTAATATTAAGTAAAGCATCTACTAAAAGTTATTATGATAATGCTGAGCACGTTTATAAAAGTTATTTTGTTGGTAAGTATTTAGAAGAAAATAATTATTTGAATTTTAGTGGTAATTTTAAAGATGTTTTAATAGACAATGATCTTATAAATATTGCTGATGCCTTTGATATAGATAAAATTTATTTAGCTAAGGGAAGTTATAGTAATATTACTAGTAAAAACTTTTTATTACAGTTAGATGGTTCCACTATTAATTATATAAATAACATGGATGGTTATGATGAAGCTAAAGTAAATATAATAGTTAAATATATAGAAAGAAATGAAGATGAGGTTTTAAATTATACATATTTTGCAACAGTAGCGTTATAGGAGGATATCAGTGGAAGAAAAATTTGTGAGTCTTAATACTATTAATAATTTAATTGCTAAACTATATGAAAGAATGCCATTATCATTAGGTGAGGCTAAGGCTTTAAATAGGTTTATTAATAATGGGATAAATAACATGAAAGAAAAAGAACTGCACTTTGATTATCAAAATACGATAGATATTTATATTGTTTATTTAGAAGAAAAAGAAATATTAGAAACTATATCTCCTAGAGAAACGGGGCAGTTATCTGAATATAGAAATGTTATTAAAAAAAGAGAAGAGAAGATTCAAGGTATAATAAATCAAAGTGAAGATAAAAAACTTAAGTTACTACCTAGTAATATAAATACAACGGGGGCTGTTGTTACAGTAGTAATTATTGAAGTGACTCTATTACTTGGAATATTGCTGGGGATAGTCGCTCTTGTCAAAAGATAAAAAAATAAGTATAATAAATTAAAGGAGATAAAAAAATATGGAAAATATTATTGTGGAAACTAAAAATAAAATGGAGAAAGCGATTTTAACACTTGAAAATAGATTTACAACTGTTAGAGCAGGTAGAGCGAGTCCCGGAATGTTAAATGGAATTATGGTGGATTATTATGGAGCACCTACGCCTATTCAAAATCTTGCAACAATAAGTGTGCCTGAGGCGCGCCAGTTATTTATTAAACCATTTGATAAAGGATCACTTAAAGAAATTGATAGGGCAATAAATGAGGCAAACCTTGGCATAACTCCAACTAATAATGGTGAGATGATTATTTTAACGATTCCTGAACTTAATGAAGAAAGAAGACGCGAGTATGTTAAACAAATAAAAAGCATGGGAGAAGATGCAAGAGTTTCTTTAAGAAACGCTAGAGAAGACGCAAGGAATATAATTAAAAAAGCAGAACTTCCCGAAGATGAGACAGAAAGGTATTATAAAGAAGTCCAAGATCTAATTGATAAGTATAATAAAATTGTTGATGAGAAAACTAAAAGTAAAGAACAAGAACTAATGAATATTTAAATGAAAATATAAGACTGTTTTTACTAATATATAAAAATATAAAAACAGTTTTTTTAATGAAAATAATTATTTTTAATAAATTAGCACTCATATATTGACAAGTGCTAAATATAATATTATAATACCATTAGCACAAAAGAAATGTGAGTGCTAAAAAAGGCGGTGACACATGAATAATCGGCAAAATAATCTTTTAAAAATTATAATTGAAACTTATATTAAAACTGTAAAACCAGTTGGAAGTAAATCGCTTGTTAAAAAACTTAAATGTTCAAGTGCAACAATTAGAAATGATATGGCCTATTTAGAAACACTTGGTTATTTAGAAAAGACTCACCTTTCAAGTGGAAGGATCCCTAGTGAAGATGGTTATAAATATTATGTAGATAATTTAATGAAACCAAAAGAGATAACTGGTGATGATGTTTTAAAACTTCAAACTATCCTAAATAATAAAGAATTAGTTGTAAGTGATGCAATTCTTAAATGTATGGAAATAATTAGTGAAATTACTAATTATACAAGTATAGTTTTAGGAAAAGATAGTAAAGATCAAACTTTAAAACAAGTTAATATTGTCCCAATTGATGATAAGAAAGTAGTTGCTGTTGTTATTACAAGTACTGGTCATGTTGAAAATAAACAGACAAATATTACTGATGCAATAAATGTTACTGAAATTGTTAAAGCATGCGAGATAATTAATAAGCATTTAGTTGGAACGCCTTTATCAGATATTAATGCTAAACTAGAATATGAAATAAAACCTATTATTGCAACAAAGATTAAGCAGTATGAAGAAGTTATGTGTTTCTTTCAAGATGCATTTAATGATTTTTCAGTTAAACAAAGTGATGTATTTTTCTCAGGTAAAACTAATATTTTAAAGCAACCAGAATATAATGAGCCGGATAAAATCAAAGCTATTATTAGTAAACTTGAAAATACAGAGCTTGTTAAAAAGATTGAAACTGATGAAGAAGGAATTAATGTTTATATAGGTGAGGAAAGTAAGTTTGATGAAGATGTGACAATTATTAAAACAAGTTATAAACTTGGCAGTGAAGAAGGTACCCTTGCTATAATTGGTCCTAAACGTATGGAGTATGACAAAGTAGTATATTTACTTCAATTTTTAAAAAACTATCTAGAAAGGTAAAGATAATGTGGAAGATAAAGAAAAAGAAATAAAAAAAGCAAAAGTTAAGAAAAGTAAAGTAAGTGAGGAAATTATATCTTTAAAAGAAGAACTTGGTTTAGAAAAAGAAAAGAATTTAAGAGTTCAAGCTGAGCTTGTAAATTATAAACGAAGACGTGATGAAGAAGTTGCGGGTATGTTTAAATATGCAAGTGAGGATATTATTATTAGTTTACTTTCAGTAATAGATAACTTTGAAAGAGCAATTAAACTTGATGATAATGATTTAACTGATGAAATATCTAAGTTCCTAGCAGGATTTAAAATGATCTATGGGAATTTTATCGATATTTTAAATAAAAACGAAGTTAAAGAAATTGAGGCTGATGGCCTTGAGTTTAATCCGAATTTTCACCAAGCTGTCTTGACTGAAAAAGATGAAAATAAACCAGCTGGAGTAGTACTTGAAGTACTTCAGAAAGGTTATTTATATAAAGAAAAAGTAATTAGACCAGCCATGGTCAAAGTAAATGAATAGGAGAGTGAATAAAATGGCAAAAATTATAGGCATTGATTTAGGTACAACCAACAGTGCTGTATCTATTATGGAAGGTGGAGAAGCAAAGATTATTGTTACTCCCGAGGGAGACCGTACAAGTCCCTCAGTAGTTGCATCAAAGGGTGGAGAAGAATTAGTTGGAGTTACAGCAAAAAGACAAGCAGTAACTAATCCAGATAATACAATTTCTTCAATTAAAAGACTTATAGGCACAAGTAAAAAAGTAAAAATGGACGGTAAAGATTATACTCCAGAGGAAATTAGTGCGAAGATTTTAATTAAACTTAAAAAAGATGCAGAGGAATATTTAGGAGAAAAAGTAGAAAAGGCTGTTATTACCGTTCCCGCATATTTTAATGATGCTGAAAGACAAGCAACTAAAAATGCTGGTAAAATTGCTGGTTTAGAAGTTGAAAGAATTATTAATGAACCAACAGCAGCTGCGCTTGCTTATGGACTTGATAAACAAAATAAAAATCAAACAGTTCTTGTTTATGATTTAGGTGGTGGAACATTCGACGTTTCAGTTCTAGATTTAGGCGAGGGTGTATTTGAAGTTAAATCAACTGCAGGTAATAACAAACTTGGAGGCGATGACTTTGATGCGCGCGTAACTGATCATTTAGTTGCAGAATTTAAAAAAGAAACTGGACTTGATCTATCTAAAGACAAAATGGCAATGCAAAGAGTTAAAGATGCAGCTGAGAAAGCTAAAAAAGATTTATCGGGCCTCTCAACAACTAATATTAACTTGCCATTCCTAAGCCAAACAAGTGATGGACCAGTTCATATGGATCTTAATTTAACTAAAGCTAAATTTGAAGATTTAAATAGAGATTTATTTGATTCTACATTAAATGAAGTTAAGAAAGCTCTTAAAGATGCTAAAATTACAGCTAAAGATATTGATGAAGTAATCTTAGTTGGTGGATCAACAAGAATTCCATATATTCAAGAACTTGTTAAAAAAGAACTTGGTAAAGAACCTAATAAATCGGTTAACCCAGATGAAGTTGTGGCAATGGGTGCTGCAATTCAAGCAGGTGTTCTATCAGGTGATGTTGAAGATTTAGTCTTATTAGATGTAACACCACTATCACTTGGTATTGAAACTCTAGGTGATGTAATGACTGTGTTAATTCCAAGAAATACAACAATACCAACATCAAAATCCCAAGTATTCTCAACTGCTGCTGATAGCCAGCCAGCTGTTGATATTCATGTTCTGCAAGGTGAAAGACCAATGGCAGCTGATAATAAGACACTTGGACGTTTCCAACTTGGAAATATTCCCCCAGCACCACGTGGTATTCCTCAAATCGAAGTAACATTTGATATTGATGCAAACGGTATTGTTAATGTTAAAGCCAAGGACCTTGGAACTAATAAAGAACAATCAATTACAATTACCTCATCAACTAACTTAAGTGATGAAGAAATCGAAAAGATGATGAAAGAAGCAGAGGCAAATAAAGAAGCTGATGAAAAACGTAAAGAAGAAGCAAGTATTAGAAATGAAGCAGATGGCGCTGTCTTTGCAACTGAAAAAGCAATCAAAGATTTAGGTGATAAACTAACTGATGATGAAAAGAAAGAAACTGAAGAAAAAATTGCCGAAGTTAAAAAAGCATTAGAAGGTGATGACCTTGAAGAAATTAAAAAAGCAACTGAGGAACTAAATGAAAAAGCAATGGCTCTAGCTACTAAAGTATATGAAGAAGCAGCAAAAGAAGCAGAGGCTAAAAAAGGCGAAGAAGAAACTAAAGATGAAGAAACAAAAGATGAAGAAAAAGATGAGCCAGTAGAAGCAGAATTTGTTGATGAAAAATAATCAAAGTTCTAGGTTAACTAGAACTTTTTGCGGAGGAGTAATATGAACTACGATAAAAGAGAAGATGTCCCAGATATTTATAAGTGGGATTTAACAACTAGATATAAAAATGATGATGCTTTTGAAAAAGATTATCAAAAAAATCTTAAAAGTTATCAAGAAATCACTAAATATCAAGGCAAAGTTTTAGAATCATCTAAAACTTTACTTGATGCTTTAAATAAATATTTTAAAATTAAAAAAAATATTTTAAAACTATATGTATATGCAAATTGTAAATTAAATGAAAATGTTGAAGATAGTAAAAACGAACTAAGACTTAATAAAGCTCTATCTTTATATTATAAATTTATAGAAGCTAGTTCATATTTAAAACCGGAAATATTAAAAGGAAGTAAATCTGTTCTAACAAAGTATTTAAAAACTAAAAACTTAAAACCATATCAATTTTATTTAGAAAATATAATTCGTGAAAAAGAACATACTTTATCACAAAGAGAAGAGATGATTATCTCTAAATTATCAAGTACTAGTGATCTAAATGAAAAAATAAGTGAGGTTTTAACTAATTCAGTAATTGACTATGGGACGATAATAGTTGATGGAGAAGAAACCCAGTTAACAAATGCTAATTACCGAAATATTATTACTAATAAAGATCGTAATACTAGAAAAGAAGCTTTTGAGAAAATAACTAATAATATTAAAACATATGAAAGTATTTATGGAATGAATTTAGCTGCAAATATGAAATATGTAAAAAATCTAGCTGAAGTTTATAACTTTAAAACAGTTCTGGAGATGGATTTATTTGCATCAAATATTCCTACAAAAGTAGTAAGTAATTTATATACTACTGTAGAAAAAAGATTAGATATATTAAGAAAATATTTTCTTTTAATCAAACAAAATCTTGCGCTTGATCAACTTGAATATTATGATATCAAAGCTGAAATAGTAAGTACTGATTTAACTTTTACAATTGAAGAGGCGAGATTAATTTTAGAAAACTCACTAAGTATTTTAGGTAATGATTATTTAAAAATCTTAAAAAGAGCTTTTGATGAGAAGTGGATTGATTTTGGAACCTATAAAGGTAAAACATCAAGTATCTATGCAACATGTAATTATGGAAACACACCACTAGTTTCAACTAACTTTTTAGGTAAATTTCAAGATATTAGTACTCTTGCTCATGAACTAGGACATGCAATTAATTTTGAATTATCAGGTATTCAGCCTATTCAAAACTGGAATGGATCACTTCTTACAGCTGAAGTAGCATCACTTACTAATGAGATTTTAGTATCTGATTATATTATTAAAAAAGCAAGCGATAAAAACTTAAAATTAACCGCGATTTCATCACTTCTTGATACAATTCAAAATAATTTGTTTGATGCTTGTATAGAAGGTAAATTTGAAAATATAATTTATGCAAAGCTTGAAGCCGGTGAGGAAGTAAATGCTGATGCTTTTAATGAAACAATATATGAGATTCGAAAAAGTTACTATGGAGATAGTGTTATTTTAGATAATCGAGTTAAAAGTATGTGGATTAGAAGAATGCATTATTTCTCACCATATTATCTATTTAAATATGCAACCGGTATATCAAGCGCGATATATATCGCAACAAATATAATCGCTAATAAAAATAACATGAAAGAAAAATATTTAGAATTTTTAACTTATGGAGGATCAGATTATCCAACTAATCTTTTAGAGAAAATTGGTGTTGATCTAACAAAACCTAAAGTAATAAATGAAGCACTTGACTACATGGATTACTTAATAAATGAATTTATGAAAGTAAGTGAGGAACATTATGGCTAAAAAAGATTATTATGAAACACTAGGGGTTGATAAAAACGCAAGTGATGCAGATATAAAAAGTGCTTTTCGAAAAAAAGCTAAAGAATATCATCCTGATGTTAATAAGGATCCAGCAGCAGCAGATAAATTTAAAGAAATAGGAGAGGCGTACTCGGTTCTAAGTGATACATCAAAAAGAAAACAATATGATCAGTTTGGCTCAGCAGCCTTTGATAATAATGCTGGTGGCTATGGTGGTGGTTTCTCCGGTGGTTTTAGTGGTTTTGATTTTGACGATCTAGACTTAGGAAGTATTTTTGAGCAGTTTATGGGTGGTGGCTTTACCAGCCGAAATAAAGGCTCTAAAAGAAAAACTAAGGGAGAAGATTTTTTAGTTAAACTTGATTTAACTTTCGAAGAAGCTATTTTCGGAACCGAAAAAAGTTTTAATATAACTATTGATGAAGAATGTTCTGATTGCAACGGAGAGGGTGGACACGACCCAGAAACATGCTCGCATTGTTCTGGTAGAGGTCGTGTAATTACTGAACAAAGAACTATCCTAGGAGTAATTCAAACCGAAACAACTTGCCCTTATTGTAAAGGAGCAGGTAAACAATTTAAAAAAACTTGTTCTGCTTGTAAAGGAAAGGGAAATGTCAAAAAAAATAAAGACATTAAACTAAGAGTTCCAAGCGGAGTTGAAGATGGTGACCAAATGCGCCTTGCTGGTAAAGGCTCGGCGGGAACAGGTGGTGGACCAAATGGTGATATCTATATTAACTTTAAAGTTAAAAATCACCCTCTATTTAAAAGAGATGGTAAAGATATATATTTAGTCGTACCTCTTACAATCACAGAAGCTGCCTTAGGATGTACCAAAAAAATTCCGACTATCTATGGAACTGAAAAATTTTCATTTAAAGCCGGAACTCAAAATAATGAAAACATTAAAATAAGAGGTAAGGGAATAGAATCTGAAAAAAATAGATCCACTGGAGATATGTATTTAATCACAAATATTATTATTCCTAATAAGCTTGATCGCAAGCAAAAATCATTATTAAAAGAACTCGATGCAACTAATCTTACAAATGAAACAGCTTTTAAAAATTTTGATAAATATTTATAAAATATTTTACTTGCTCTTTTACAAACATTATGTTAAGATTGCATAGCTTATCAAAAGAGATAGGAAACAAAACTATCTCTTTTATATTTAGAAAGAAGAATCAAAATGTTATTTACTGAACTTAAATTAAAAAGAAAATTAATGCAAGGAATAAAGGAAAGCGGATATATAAATCTAACTCCGATCCAAGAAAAAGCTATTCCTTATATTTTAAACAATAAAGATGTTTTAGCATGCGCTCAAACTGGAACAGGAAAAACCGCAGCTTTTGCAATTCCAATTATGGAATCTTTATTAGATGCTTCCCAAGAAAGTGGCATCAAAGCTTTAATTATAACGCCAACAAGAGAACTTGCTATGCAAATTAGAGATAATTTTCGCATGTATGGAAAATATACAAATCTAAAAACTAGTGTTGTTGTCGGTGGGGCAAATATGAAATCCCAAATCAGAGTTTTAAAAGAAGGAGTAGATATATTAGTCGCAACTCCTGGAAGACTTCTTGATTTAATGAATCAAAAAGTAGTCAAAACTCATAATATTAAAACTGTGGTTTTAGATGAGGCAGATACCATGCTTGATATGGGTTTTATAAAAGATATTGAAAAAATCATATCTAAAATACCAAGTGAACGTCAAACACTTTTATTTTCAGCAACAATGCCATCAGAAATTAGAAAATTAGGTGAAAAGCTACTTAAAAATCATATAAACATTCAGATAGATGCTGTTTCAAGTCCAGCTCCTTTAATTGATCAGTCTCTTTATTATGTCGATAAGAAAAATAAATTTAATTTGCTTTTAGAAATATTTAAAAAACAAGAAGTAAAATCAGCGCTAATATTTACTAGAACTAAAATAGGGGCAGATAAACTTGCTAGATTATTTAATAGTTATAAAATACCAAATGAAGTAATTCATGGAGGTAAAGAACAAAGAAAAAGAACATCGGCTTTAAAAAGATTTAAAACTGGTAAAACAAATATCTTAATAGCAACCGATGTTGCAGCACATGGGATTGATATTTCTGGTTTATCACATGTTATAAATTACGATTTACCTGATCAAGCAGAAGTTTATATTCACAGAATTGGACGAACTGGCCGAGCTGGTGAAAAAGGAACAGCGATATCTTTTTGTGATAATAGCCAAATAAAGAATTTAAAGGCAATAGAAGCTTTACTTAAAGAAAAAATAAAATTAGAAACAAACCATGAATATCATCTTGATCTTAATGTAAAAAGTAAACATAAACATTATAAAAATCCCGTTAAAAAATCATATAATAAAAAAAGAACTAAAAAAAATTATTATAAAAGATAATTTACGCAAATTTTATCTCGTTTATGATATACTTATTTAAGAGGTATGAGATGAGTAAAAATAAAGATAAAGAATTAAATAATGAAGAAATAAAACAAAAAAAAGCTGCAAGAGATGTCTTTTTAGATTATTTACCATATATAATTATTGTTTTAGTTGTTGTTATTTTAAGAACATTTATCGCAACTCCAGTAAGAGTAAATGGAACAAGTATGGATCCGACTCTTCATAATGGCGAAACAATGATTTTAAATAAACTAGGAATGAAAACAAAAGGAATTAATAGATGGAATATTGTTGTTATTGATACTGATAATAGTCATTTAATTAAAAGAGTAGTTGCCCTTCCTGGTGAAACTATTTATTATAATAATAATAAATTATATATTAATGGCAAAGTACTTGAAGATAAATATTCTTTAACAGAAACAGAGGACTTTGAAGTCGTAAAATTAAAAAAAGATGAATACTTTGTTATGGGCGATAACCGGATTATATCTAAAGATAGCAGATCAATTGGACCCGTTAACCAAAAAGATATAAAAGGTAAAACTAATCTTCTTCTTTTTCCAATTGATCGCTTTGGGATTATAAAATGAATACTTATTTAATTAATTCTTTTTCCCTTAGGCTTTTATATGACGAAATAGATAATATAACGGCGGGTTCAAATAATATTATTAAGCTTAATATGGATGAAATAACGATCAGTGATTTAATTAATGAATGTTCATATTATTCTTTATTAAATGAAAAAAAATATGTCGTAGTAAATAATTTTAAATTAATAAAGGATAATAATAAAATAACAGATTATTTAAAAGATCCTCATCCAGATACGGTTTTGATATTAATTACTGATAAAATTGATAAAAGAAGTGTCATTTATAAAGAAATAGTTAAAAGTGGCAAATTAATTATTGTTGAAAATACAATAAATTTAAATCAAAAGATTAGTGAATACTCTTTAAATAATAATATAAAGATTGATTTTAAAGCAATTAATAAATTACTAGAAAATAATCTCCATAATTATGATTTAGTTTTAAATGAAATAGATAAGATAAATCTTGTTACTAATAATATTAGTTTAGATAAAGTATTAAAATATACATCTAAATTAATTGGTGAGGATAATTTTGCTTTTTGTGATATTGTTATCAAAAAAGATTATCAAGAAATAATGACATATTTTAATGAATTTAAACAGCTTAGACAAGAAGTTATACCTTTTATTGCTCTTCTTGCTAGTCAGTATCGTTTAATGTATGCAGTGAAGTCTTTAAATAAAACGCCGGATGCTATAGCTAAAGATTTAGGAGTTCATCCATACAGGGTAAAACTTGCTAAAGAAAAAAGCTATATGTATACGAGAGAGGAATTACAAAAAAAGCTTCTTGATTTATGTGATCTTGATTATAATTTAAAGACTAGTACAGTTGATAAATATATGCTTTTAAAAATATTTTTAGTTAATGTTTAATAAATAAAGATCAAGCACTAGGCTTGATCTTTTAAAATAGCTTTTATTTTATCAGTATTTTTAAAACTTAATTTAGCAATTTCTGCTAATTTTTTTTCTCCATATTTTTTGACAATCATTGCACCTTGCTGATCTACAGTATTGCTAGCACCTTTATTTAAAAAGATATTAAGCGTATCACCTAATTTTTTAAATTCTAATAATAGGATATATCTACTAATAATAGAGGCAGCTGCAACACTTAAAGCTTTATCCTCAGCTTTAGTTGTAAAAGTTATATTAGTACATTTTTCAGGAACTTCCTTAAGATGAGAAAAATAGACTTTAGGAAAGCAAAACTGATCAACTACAATATATTTATAATTAAAATTATCTTTTTTTAATAAAGAACATAAAGCTTTGTTATGAAGAATAGCTTTTATTTTATTCATATTAGTAGGTCTTTCATTAAACTCTTTATTACTTAGAATATATGTAACGTGAGGAATGTTTTTCATAATAATAGGGGCTATTTTCATGATTTTATCATCCTTTATTTTTTTAGAATCTCTAACTCCTAAATCATACAAAAGATTAAAATGTTCTTTACCAACATATGTAGCAGCAACAACTATTGGACCGAAATAATCACCAGTTCCGGTTTCATCAGAACCAATCGTTGGGACACCAATAAATCTAGTATCTTTTTCTTCTTCTTTTTTATCATCATTTTTTTCTAGTTCAGTTTTAATATCACGATTATTAATTGACTTTTCTAAATCAATCCACATATTTGCATCAATATCAGCACTATCACCTTGAAAAACAACTTTACCAGAATCATATAATGTTATAACTGTTCCCGCCTCATCAGCTTGAAAAGAGGCATAAGCAGGTGTCTTATCTCTTTTAAGATCATTATAATACTCAACCATTTTTTCTTTAATATTATCACTAACTTTAAATACAATTGTCACTTAAATCACCGACATAATCATATCATATTATTAGGAGTTTTTGATAGAATATTTTTTAGCATTAGATTTAAACTATTAAAGGTGATGCTTATGAATCCAATTTATACAATAGGTCATTCCAACCGGCCAGTAGATGACTTAATTAAAGTTTTAAAGAAAAATAAAATAAACTTAGTAGTAGACGTCAGAAGTTTGCCTGGTTCAAATAAATATCCTCAGTATAACAAAGAAATATTATCTGAAACTTTAGATAAATATAATATAATTTATGTTCATCTTAAAATATTAGGTGGTTTACGTAAAATAAATAAAAAGATATCCCCAGATATAAATGGTTATTGGGAAAATAAAAGCTTTCATAATTATGCGGATTATACTTTAAGTGATGAATTTGATGAAGGTTTAAAAAAACTTATAAGTCTTTCTTCTCAATATACATGTGTGGTTATGTGTGCTGAGGCTTTATGGTGGCGTTGCCATAGAAGAATTATTACTGATTATTTATTATCTCGAGGTTATAAAGTTTATCATCTGTTTGATTTAAACAATACCAAAGAAGCCATTTTAAATGAAAGAGTTGTAATAACTAATGGTAAGGTTACTTATCCAAGTATATATATAATGAAGTAATTAATAAATGGGTCGCAAGTGTGATTCATGATTTTTTCTTTCTTTTTCTAAAGTTTTATTATATACTTAATTATAAGGATGTGAAAAGATTATGAATATAATAGATTATTTAATTATTATTATCATAGGAATGGCTATATTAAATGGATTTAGACAAGGAATAATTAATAGTGTTGTAACATTTATAGGTACACTGTTGGTCTTTGTTTTAGCGTTTTATTTAAAAAACCCAATATCAAGTTTATTATATGAACATTTACCATTTTTTAGCTTAGGTGGTAAATTTGCTGGGGTAACTGTTTTTAATATTTTAATTTATGAAGCAATTAGTTATTCAATTACAATATCACTCTTAGCTATTATCCTAAGAGTAATATCTAAAGTAACTGGTGCTGTAAATAGTTTAATGAATAAAACTTTATTATTAGGTTTTCCTAGTAAAATACTCGGGGCATTAGTTGGACTCTTCCAAGGCTATATATTAGTTTTTTTACTAGTTTTTATATTTAGTTTAATAAGTGGAACAGCAACTAAAGTAAATGAAAGTAAATATGCTGGCTTCGTTATGGAAAAGACCCCTGTCTTATCTAGCATAGTGGGAGATACTTATAACTCTGTTAAAGAAGTTTATGATATAGTTAACCATAACAAAGATAATCTGAATAAAGATGAGGCAAATTTAGATAGCTTAGATGTTTTATTAAAATATGAAATATTAAGTGTTAAATCAGCTGATAAATTAATAAATAAAGAAAGATTAACAACACCTGGTGCAACAAGTGTTATTGATAAATATAGAAAGGATTAATATGGAATTTTTAAGCGGACAAAATTTAGAAGATGTTTTAGGAGAAGATATAACAATAGTTGATTATTTTGCTAATTGGTGTGGACCATGTCAAATGCTATCACTTGAACTTGAAGATTTACTAACTAGAGATAATAGTATAAAAATAATTAAAGTAGATACTGATAAACATCAAGAACTATCAAGAGAAAAAGGTATTATGTCTATTCCTTTTGTTGAAATATATAAGAATAAAAAAATTGCCACTACTTTTTTAGGTTTTAAAACTAAAGAAGAAATCGAAGAAATTCTTAAAGGTTTATAATAACAAGACTATACGAAAACCGTATAGTTTTTATATGGAGTTTTTATAAATTTATTCTTGCATGCTCCTCTTATCAATGGTATAATACAAAGTAGCTTGAAAGGAGGGAAATATAATGACTAGAGTAGAAGTTAGAAACGGTAATGTTGACGGTGCTATTAAAAGGTTTAAAGTTGGTGTAGCTAGATCTGGTATCCCTTCTGAACTAAAAAAGCATAAATTTTATGCTAAACCGGGAGTTAAAAAACGTGAAGAACAAAAAGAAATGATTAAAAATTCACGTAAAAGAAAGACTAGAGACTAGGTGATATGATGCTAGACAAATTAAATGCTGACTTAACTGCAGCGTTAAAAGCTGGAGAGAAGTTTAAATTATCAGTTTTAAGAATGCTGAAAAGTGAAATTAAAAATGCGGAAATTAATAAAAGAGATGCCCTTGATGAAACTGAACTGCTTTCAATTATAAAAAAACAAGTTAAGGTGCGAAAAGATTCGCGTGAGGAATATTTATCTTATAATAGAGAAGATTTAGCTGATAATTTAGCTAAAGAAATTGATATTTTAAGTAAATATTTACCAGAAGAATTAACTGATGAAGAATTATCTAAAATAGTGGATGATATTATTTTAGAAGAAAAACCGACTGATATTAAACAGATGGGGACGATTATAAAATTAGTTCAAACTAAATATGGAGCGCGTGCTGATATGAAAAAAGTCAGCAATCTTGTAAGAGATGCGCTAAGCAAGTTATAATAATAGCTTGCTATTTTTTTGCATATAATTTAGCAGGTGATTAAGTAAATGCTTGATGTTATTAATAATGCCTTAAAGAATACCGATTACTATATTTGTTTATATAAAAATAGAGTATATATATATAACTATCTAGAAATAGTTAGTTTTAATAATGATTTAATTAAAGTATCTTTAAAAGATACTTTAATTAAAATAAAAGGAAAAAATATGCTTATAAAGAAGATGCATGTTCATGAATTATTAATTGAAGGCATTATTGAAAGTGTGAAATATGACTAATTTAATAATTATTAAAGTTAGTAAACATATTAATAGGTTTATTAGAAAATGTATTGATTATAAAATAAATTTATTTGAAGTTAGTTATATTGATAAAGATAATATATTAGTTAAAATAAAACTTGAAGATTATACTAAAGTCAAAAGACTTAATTATTACAGTAATATTAAAATAGTTAAATATGAAGGTACAAAAGGTATAAAGAGACATTTTAAAAAGTATATATATATTTATTTAATTGTTATTTTTTGTTTTATTTTAATGGATATTAGTACTAACTTTATTGTAAAAGTAGATATTATTCATGAAAATAGTAATATAAGAAAACTAGTTAAAGAAAATTTAATAGAAAATGGTATTGATAAAATATCACTTGCTAAAGACTTTGATCAGCTTAATATAATTAAAAACAATATTTTGAAAAATAACCCTAATACTTTAGAGTGGCTTAGTATTACGAGAAGAGGTATGACCTATGTAGTTAGAATTGAAGAAAGAATAATTACCGAAATAACTAAGGATGAAGGATATGCTCATCTTGTTGCAACAAAAGATGCACTTATTACTAAAATTATTTCATCTAGAGGAAGTGTTCTTGTTAGAAGCGGGGATTATGTTAAAAAGGGCAGTGTTTTAATATCTGGGGAGATTAAACTTTATGAAGAGGTAAAAGGTAATGTTTTTGCTAAGGGTGAGGTTTATGGTGATGTTTGGTATACAACCGATATTAGTTATCCGATGCAAAAAGAAGAAAAAGAATATACTGGTAAAAAAAGATTTAATTTAAGCTTAAATAATAAAATATTATTTAGAAATAAATTTAAATATTTTGAGCAAACTAATCTTAAGAAATTAAATATATTAGGTTTTAATATTTCTTTTTATAATGAAGAAGAATATGTTCTTAAAACAATTGATTATTCAAAAGAAAAAGCAGAGGAACTTGCCTTAAAAAAGATTGAAGAAGAGTTTTTAATAAAATTAAATGGAAAAGGTAAGGTAATTAGTCAAAAAGTTTTGAAAAAAGAAGAAAATAATAGTACAATGTTATTAAGAGTATTTGTTATTACTAATCAGCTGATTAGTAAGTATGAATATTATGATATTGGAAGTGATGAAGTTGATCCCGAAAATAGCAACTAAAGTTATATATGAATTATGGCCGATGCTTACTTTATTTATTATTGTTTTAATTACGATTAGAACGGTCTATTTAAAAACTAATAATAAACCTTTTGTATTATATAAAGAGCTTATTAGTTTATGTTTTGTTATCTATGCACTTTTACTTTTTGAACTTGTCACTAGTACTGATTTTCACTCTTTTAGTAATAACTTTATTCCTTTTAAAGAAATTTTTAGATATAGAATGAGTAGTGTTCTTTTTTATAGAAATGTAATTGGTAATGTAATTTTGTTTTTACCATTTGGTTTCTTTGTTTCTTATTATTGTAAATTAAATAAATATTATTATAATTTATTAGTTATTTTTATAACGAGTTTTTCAATTGAAATAATTCAAAGTATGATTGGGAGAAGTTTTGATATTGATGATATTATTTTAAATTTAATCGGTGGTTATTTAGGTTATGTTATTTATGTACTATCTGGCAAGGTCTTAAAATATTACTCAGTTAAACTACGAAACAATATTTTACTTAATGTGATCTTATTTATAGTTATTTTAATCCTAGCTTATATAATATTTACTTTATATGGGGTGTTTTTATGAATCAGTTTGATATAATAGATGAAGTAGGTTATCAAGATTATGATTATTTAGATGATTTACTAAAATTTACTTTAAAGAAATTAAAGGTAAAAAACTCGTATTTTTCAGTTATTTTAACAAGTGATGAAGTTATTAAAAAGTTAAATACTCAGTACCGGGGTATTTCTAAAACCACAGATGTTCTTTCCTTTGCTTTAAACGATGGGATGAAATTAGAAAGTCCAGTTAACATGCTAGGTGATATATATATATCAGTTCCAGTAATGATGAAGCAAGCAAAGGAGTATCAAACTGGACAGAGGCAAGAATTATCATTTCTGGCTCTTCATGGGCTACTTCACTTACTAGGTTATAATCATGAAAATAAGGATGATGAAGAAATAATGTTTGGACTGCAAAAGGAGATATTAAATGAAAAGGAAATTTAGTTTTAAAAGAGTTGATAAGAGTTTTAAATATGCTTTTGAAGGGTATAAGAATGCTTTTCATAGCGAGCCTAATATGAAGTTTCATACAATAATAGGTATTTTAGTTATTATAGCAGGTTTATTTTTAAAGTTATCATCACTTGAATGGATATTTATTGTATCAGTTATTGGCCTTGTAATCGGGGCTGAACTTCTTAATACCGCAATCGAGCATTTAGTAGATCTAGCAACTCAGGAATATAAAAGAAAAGCTATGCTTGCTAAAGATACCGCTGCAGCCTATGTTATGGTCTTAAGCATTATGGCAGTAATAATAGGTTTAATAATATTTGTTCCAAAAATAATAGAAATAATAAGAGGTTTAATATGAAAGATAATTTAAAATTAATTATTAAAAATTCTTATTCACCATATTCTAACTTTAAAACAGCTTGTATAGTAGTTATGAAAGATGGTCAAGAATTTTTAGGGGTAAATGTTGAAAATGCATCATTTAAAAATGGATTATGTGCGGAGCAAGTAGCAGTATCATCAGCAATAGCTGAAGGGTATACTAACTTTGATTTTAAAGAGATGCATGTAATGGGACAGACCAAGACAATAACTCGTCCTTGCTTTCTATGTAGGCAGTTGCTAGTTGAATTCTTTGATGCAAATGCGACTGTTTTCTGCTATAATAGCTTAGGAAAGAACGAAAAATTTCTAGTCAGTGACTTATGTCCTCACGCTTTTAATTTAAAGGAGGCAAATAATGGTAAATGAACTTGAAAGACTTCTTAGTAATTCACATTCACCAAATGATACTATCTGTTTTAGTAGTATTGTTATTATGAAAGATGGAAGTTCTTTTGGTGGCGTAACAGTAAAAAATGATATTTATAGAGATGCAATATATGCTGAACAAGTAGCAATTGCAAGAGCTATAACTGCTGGTTATAAATATAATGATTTTAATGAAATTCATATTATGGTCAGTACTAATAATATAAATGATCTTCGTCATATTAATAAAGATATGATTACTGAGCATTTTGAACCTAGTAGTGAAGTTTTCTTATATGATAAAAATCGTAATATGAGAGTTTTAAAAGCGGGACATTTACTATTTAATATATATTAATGAAAAGAGGAGTTTTATGAAAAGTGGATTTGTATGTATAGTTGGTAGACCTAATACGGGAAAAAGCACGCTTTTAAATACTATACTTGATAATAAAGTAGCAATTGTTAGTAATGTTGCTGGTACGACTAGAAATACAGTTCAAGGTGTTTATAACGATGAGAATGCTCAAATTGTTTTCATAGATACACCTGGTATTCATAAACCTAAAGATAAACTTGGCAAATATTTGAATCGTCAAAGTTATAATGCGACTAAAGATATTGATGTTATTTTATTTGTAGTTGATGCATCTACTGGTATTGGTAAAGGGGATAAATTCATTATTGATACTTTTAAAAATACTGATACTCCAGTAATTCTAGTATTAAATAAAATAGATAAACTTACTGATGAGGAAATAATTAAAGTAATAGGTCAGTCAAAAGATCTATATGAATTTGCTGAAATCGTACCAATAAGTGCGATGAAAAATGATAATATAAAAAGATTAATTAAAGTTATTAAAGATTACTTAACTGATGATGTAATTTATTATGATGATGGAACAGTTACTAATACTAGTATTCATTTTATGGTAGCTGAACTAGTTAGAGAAAAGATACTTAATTTAACAAGTGAAGAAGTACCTCATTCAATAACATGTGCAACTACTCATTACCAAGATAAAGGTCAAGTAGTTGATATTTATGTGGATATTATAATTGACCGTGATTCACTAAAAAAAATAATTATTGGTAAGCAAGGATCAATGCTTAAAAATATTGGCTCACTTGCTAGACGTGATATAGAAAATTTAATAGGTAAACAAGTTTATTTGGAACTTTTTGTTAAAACAATAAAAAGTTGGCGAGATAAAGAAAAATATTTACAAGAACTTGGATTTAAAGAGCTTGTTTAGAAGTAGGAGAGTATTATGAGATATAAAAGAAGTAAAACGATAGAACTGGGCAAACAAGCTTTTACTATAACGATATATAATGAAGGAGAAGGGCTAGAAGATCTTGCCAAAGAAGCTGGCATTGCTCTTAAGACATTAAAGGGCTATCGTTCTTCATATATTAACCAGGTTATTGAACCAAAACCAACCAAAGAAGAACTACATGCGTATGAAGCATATAAGGAACGAATGTTTCAAACAAGATATCAAAACAGTCAAAATAAAAATGATAATGAACTAACACAACTAAAAGAGTCATTTGAAGTATTTATTGAAACTTCTAATAACCCATCAGCATTAATTGATTTAGCATTTAAAAGAAATGTTAATCCTGAGGAAATTAGAACAGAAGCTTTTAACTATGCTAAGAAATATGCTCATGGTGAAAAGTTAGAATTATTTAAAGTAATTAATAAAAATAGATCTGAATCACTACAAAAAGATAAAATAGATTTTTCTATTATCGAAAAACTTTTAAATTTTAAGTCTAATAAAGTTATAGATTATTTAAATTTAATAATTGATAACAAAGTTGATCCTAAACACTTACTGACCAAAATAGATTTATATTTAAAATATAATCCTGAATTGGTTAGAAGTATTAATAAATTAACATTAATAAAAAAACATTTAGAAGTAAACCAAGAATATATTAAAAATAAAATAAATGAAAATAATTCAAAAGAGTATATAAGTAGTACGGGAACTATATCTAAAGTTAAAACTATCGAAGTTTTAACTAAATTTTGTATTAATCCAACTCTTGATATAGATTACTTAATTAACGAACATGCTTTAAATCCAAAAACATTTGTTAAAGTTTTATCAACTCTTAATAAAGGTACTGATAAAGAAAAACTTTTATACAATGAATATCAAAATTATTTAGAAGAAGAATATAGAAAAACTGGAATATTAATTAAGACTATATATAATTATTTAGAAAACGGGATTGAAAAACATGGGCAGTTAAGTAGTTTTAATGCTCTTGATTACTGGCGTATAATTAATGAAAAACCAGATAAGTTTCTAAAAAAAGCAAGACAATGTTTAAGAAGAAACTTAATTTCTCGGATTGAATTAACTAAGATTCAAAATTTTACAGATAAAATTATTAGTAATAATCGTTTGTGTACTGAAGAAGAACTATTATCTTTATATTGTGCTTATAATGGTATTTGTCTTGATAATGATACTGAAAAACATCAAATAATTAATTATTTAAAAAATCAAAATATCCCTCTATATCAAAATCTTTATTATTTAGCTTTTGAAGAATATATTAGAGGAGAACTAATATTAAATTCTGAAAATTTGAATAAATAACAATTATTTATCCCAATATACTTTTAGAAAGGGATAAAAATGAATAAAAAGGAAGCTTGGGAATTATTTAAAAAAACTGGGAAAATAGAATATTATTTAATATATAAGAGAAGTGATAAATAAATGCTTAAAGAAGTAAAAGGAATTATAGTAAGCGAAACTAACTATGGGGAAACTAGTAAGATAGTTAATATATTAACCAAAGATGGAATAATAGGATGTATCGCTAAGGGGGCTAAGAGTCTTAAAAGCCCTCTTAGAAGTTATACTCAAAAATTCACCTTTGGTTCTTTTATGATTTATTATAAAGAAAATAAATTATCACTAATAAAATCAGTTGATGTTATAGATGAATTATCACTTATAAAAAAAGACTTAGTCTTAATTAGTTATCTAAGTTATATATCAGATTTAACTTATCAGATAATGAAACAAAATAGAGAAAAAGATTTATATAAAATATATATAGAAACTATTTTAAAAATAAATAAAGGATTAAATCCAATAATCATGTGTAATATTTTTGAGCTTAAAGCTTTAGACTACCTAGGTGTCGGTATAAACTTTAATCAGTGTACTAAATGCAACTCAAAAACAAATATAATAACAATTGACGGTGATGTAGGTGGATATATCTGCAAAAACTGTTATAAAAATGAAATAATCTATGATGATAAAACTTTAAAGATGTTAAGAATGTATTATTTAGTTGATATATCTTCAATAACAGATTTAAAAATAAGTGATACTGTTATTAATAATATAAATAAATTTATTAATGTCTATTATGATAGATATACAGGTCTATATTTAAAAAGTAAAAAGTTTTTAGAAACAATCATAGATTATAAATAATATCTACTTTATATTGAATAAGTAAAATAAAAATGATAGTATTAATATAGGATGTGAACATAGATGCAGAAGAAAAACATGATTTTATCAGCAGTACTAAGTATTGCAATATTATTACTTATAACAATAGGGTTATCTTTTGCCTATTTTACTGCAAATATAACTGGTAGTGAAGAAACAACTACTATCACTGCTAAAGGTGGTAAAATGCTTATTACTTTTAGTGGTGGAAGTGAAGTTGATGTTGATGCTATTGAACCAAGTAGTACTCCATTTGGAACCAAAACATTTACTGTAACTGGCTTTAATAATACTAATACACCAATGGGATATAAAATAAGTTTAGTAGTAGAAGAAAATACATTTTCTGAAAACGCTATTCAATATAAAATGATAAGCACTAACAATGATAATAGTGGAAATGTTGCCGCACCGATTAATGTCCTTACAAATATAAGAAGTGGTGAAGGAACATATACTTTAGGTTATGGAAACTTCACAGTACCAACTTCGACTGATAAAGTTCATACTTATAATTTATAACTATATTTTCCAAATGAAAACTATGATCAAAATGAGAATCAAGAAAAACAAATCAAAGCCCATGTTATAGTAGAAAACTTTGATTACGATAGTATTCCTTATAATGAATCAAAAGGCGTAAATAAACCCGTCTTATTTACGGGCATGACTCCAGTCAAGTGGGATGACTCTTTTAATGAAATAGAAACAAATATATACGACTCAGAATGGTATGATTAT
>JAQVWT010000070.1 GCA_028709545.1 Bacilli bacterium | reverse complement strand
TAAAGAAACTAATAGTGAAAAATAACTCAAAGAGAATCCTATACTGATGAATATATAAATAATTTTAGACAAAGTGTCGTAGATAGAGATGACTATGGAGATTATGTTTATACATTACAGGATATATATGAAACTATGTATCATGATAGTAGTATTGTATCTTTAGAAAAAGTTTTCGAACCAATAAATAATTTAATAACAAATAAAAATAAAGCCCGTGTTTTGAGAAAAACGAGAAGAAATTAAAATATTTGTTTATTTTAAGACATATGCTATAATGTAAACTATATTTTTTAGGGGGGACAATATGAAAATATTAACTAATAATGAGAAAAGGCTCTTATCTAATATAGAATTAATAAAATACTATGAGCAACTTAAAGAATATTTATTAAACACACCGCATGAACATTTAACTAAATAAAATTTAGAAATTCTTTTTAATAATATATTATAATATGCTAAATTATAGAATAAAAGAGGTAGTGTTGATTAATGATATCTTGATGTACAAATTTATATTTTCCAGTTTGTTCATTAACAATTTCTCTTTTTCTTATTATTTTATTTTTTAGTAAGAAAAAAAAGAGATATAAGAAACCAAAATATATTCTAAATTAGTTATCGTAGGAATGTTCGTAGCTTTATTATATACATTTATTTGCTTAATTGCTCATTGCAAATTAAATAATTTAATGCAAATTAAAAAGCATAATTCAAATTAAATAGTTAAGTGTCCATTTTTTTAAAAAAAAGACTCATATATTACCATGATACAATTGTTTTTGATAAAGACAATTGGAGGTAACAATATGAGTCTTTTAAATGATAACACAAAAATAAGTGGATATAAACACCTAAATTACATAGAAAGAACCCAAATTGAAAGGTGGCACAATATTGATAAGAAAAAACCTAAGGAAATAGCGAGTTTACTAAAAATCTACAAGGACAATTAAAGGAGAAAAAAAAGAAAAATGTTTATCTTTAACAATTTGTGTTGGGGGTGGACACTTAATACTTTAATTTGCAATAAATAACATAATGCAAAAAAACTTTTCTTTTTTACATATATATGCTATAATCTAAACTATATTTTTTTAAGGGAGAGATTATGTCTAAAATAGATATCGATTTTAAATCAAAATATCATCGAGTAACACCAATAAAAGAATTTGATTTAAATCAAACTTTATACAGTTTAGTAAAAAAAGAAAATATAAATAATAAAAATAGTCAAGCAATAGGTTATTTAGGATTTAATAAGACTTATGGAGAATTATTTAATGAAGTAGAAAAATTAGCAGATGCTTATACAAAAGCTGGGGTAAATTATGGTGATACGGTAGCTATTTGCACAATAAACACGCCAGCTGTTCAACAAAATTTACTTGCTCTAAATAAAATTGGTGTGGTTTCGAAATGGATTGATTTACGAACAAAAGGCAATGATTTAATAAAAAATATAAATGAAAGTGAATGTAAAATTGTCGTAATATTCGACGAGATAGCACCTTTATTTGAACAAATTATTAATGAAACTAATGTTGAAAAAGTATTAATGAGTTCTCCGAAAGATTATTTGCCAGCACCAATAAAAATTCTAGCCAATTATAAAGATAAAAAAAATGGTAAGTTTATAAAAACACCAAATGATAAAAGATTTCTGCGTTTTACTGATTTCATGGAAACCGGAAGTAAGAATAATAAATGGATTCAAGCTCCTTTTGAAAAAGATAAACCATCACTAATAATTCAATCAAGTGGAAGTACAGGGAAACCTAAATCTATTATCCATTCAGATTATAACTTGAATTCTTCAGTTCAAAAATTCGCATATACAGATCTTCCTTTTTATAAAGGGAAAGTATTATATGTTTCTGTGCCACCATTTATAATATATGGATTAAGCAATTCTATATATGCAGCATTAGCTTTTCAAATGAAAGCCGAAATGACACCTTATGTTGCTGAAAATACAGTTTATGATGATTTAGGTAAATTTGATATATCTTTTGGTGCTCCATTACATTATCGTTATATTATGGCAAAAATTAAAGAATTAACTTCAAAAATTCCTGAGTTAGAAAAAGAAAATGATCAGATATCAAAAAAAGAATTAAAACGAACATTAATTGAACTCGAAAGAATTTTTAAAGGACTTAAAAGAACAGATATTCTTGTTTCTGGCGGAGATAAAATGTCAGCTGAAGAAATTTTGGAGATGCAATTATTATTTGATAAAGTAATTATCAATGGTTATGGTAATAATGAGGTTGTCGGTGCTGCCGTTGTTTCACCAAGATACGCTAATAAACCTGGAAGTATTGGAGTTCCTTTATATGGAATTGAAGCTGCGGTATTTGATCCTGAAACTAATCAAAAATTAAATCAAGGTGAATTGGGGGAATTATGTCTCCAAATAGATAATCCTTTTTTAGAATATGATAATAATCCTGAAGAAACAGAAAAAATTAAAAGAGAACATGAAGATGGCAAGTATTGGATTCATACTGGTGATTTATGTTATATTGATGAAGATGGTTATATTACTCCAAAAGGTAGAAGTCGAAGAATCATAATTAAAGATTGTTTTAAAATATGTCCTGATACAATCGAGAATGTTATTCAAGAAATGCCTTTTGTCAAAAATTGTATCGTTATCGGTGTTGATGATGAAAAATTAACTAGTGTTCCGATGGCTTTTATTGAATTAGAAAAGGAATATAAAGATCAATTTGATATATTACTTACTCAAATTGAAGCTTACTGTCAAAAAAAATTACCAGATTATGAAATCCCTTCTTATTTTAAAGAAATTGAAAAAATACCATATACTTCTAATAATAAGCAGGATTTTAAATTGTTAGAAGAATTAGGTAATGAATATGTAAAAGCTAATTCGCCAAAAAAATTGATTAAGGTAAAATAATAATTTTAAAAAACAACTTAATTGTTGTTTTTTTGTGATATAATATTAAAAATAAAAAGTAGGTGCAATATTATGAATGCTAGCGGAACAATATTTCTTACTATATCAGCTTTAATTTATACATTTATTACTACAATCATATTTTTAGCCAAAAAAAAAGTAAATAAAATTGAAAATAGATTATTTAAAAGAATCTTGTTTTTGACTATTTTTTCAATGATAACTGAACTTTTGATTGTTATTACAATAGATATACCCAATGTAGGAACAATAGTTCAAAAATTATTTTTAGTAATTGTTTTATTGTGGTTATCTAGATTCATCGATTATACTTTTGTTACTACGATGTTTGATAATAAAAAAAGTGATGAAGAGAATATAAAAAAATATTCTTTACTATATTATATATTTTTAACATTTAATTTAATATGTTCAGTTTTAATAATGCTTTTCCCGATTTATTTTAATGATATCAATAACGCGAAATATACTTTTGGGCCAAGCGTAGATATTACATTTGGAATAATAGGTTTTTATATGCTAATAATGTTTTTATTAATGATTACCCATATTAAAGATATTAAGAAAAAAGGATATCTGCCAATAATTGCTTTACTACTATTATTAATAATAACAGCTATTATCCAAAGTATTCATCCGCAAATTTTATTATCAAATGCTGTGTTTGGATTAATAGTTTGGATAATGTATAATACTATTGAAAATCCTGATATTAAAATGATTTCAGAATTAAATATTGCTAAAGAAAATGCTGATAAAGCTAATAGGGCAAAAAGTGATTTTTTATCAAGTATGTCTCATGAAATTAGAACTCCTTTAAATGTTATAGTAGGATTATC
>JAQVWT010000069.1 GCA_028709545.1 Bacilli bacterium | reverse complement strand
TTTCTCCTATCTAAACTAAGTTTATTATGCATATTACTCTCCTTGTATTATATAAAATTACGATATTATAATCGAAATTTTTTTGCGTATTAATAGCAAAAAATAGATATAATTATATTATATTATTGATAATAAAAAAACCAATAGTAAACCAGAATTTAAAAAAGAAAAAAAATTAGTTCATCAAAATTACTTATGTACTTGGATTGGAAAACCAAAATAAACTTCTAAAATTGAAAATGTTGAATACATATGTTAAAATTAAAAATAAGATTGGAGAAGAATAATATGCTAAAAATAAAAGAATATTTAGGAAAAGAAATCACTGTAAAAATAGATCGTGAACTAGGATCTAAACATCCAAAACACGGTTTTATTTATACACTTAATTATGGCTATATTCCAAATACAATAAGTGGTGATGGAGAAGAATTAGATGCATATGTTGTAGGAATATTTCAGCCTACTCTTGAATTTACAGGAGAATGCATTGCAATTATTCATCGCACTAATGATGATGATGATAAATTAGTTGTCGCACCTAAAGGAAATAATTATAATGATGACCAAATTATTGCATTAACCGAATTTCAAGAAAAATGGTTTGAATCTATAATTATTAGAAAATAATGAAAAATATATTAATCAAAAATGGATATATATATATCAAGATAATAATGTTATAAAAAAAGATATATTGATTAGTAATGAACGAATTATTCAAATAAAAGACAATATAAAGATAAATAACAATGATGATATAATTGATGCAACGAATAAAATAATAATACCGGGATTTATAAACAATCATCTTCATTTTGGAGAATATTATGTCAAAGGATATAATGAAAAATTAACCACAGAAGAATATATCAAATATACAGAAAATTTTAATAGTAAAAATATTGATTTAAAAGAAAAAATACGTGTAAGCTCTACAATATTTTCAGCTTATGAATCATTAGAAAGTGGATCAACCACCTTAGTAGGTATTAGAGGTTGGAAAGCAATTGATGATTTTTCTTTAAGATTATTTATGGGATATCCACTTATGAATTCGGAAAAACTAAAAGAATATTTAGATAATCCTTTTAATAAATTTGAACAGTTTCAAAATAATTCATTACAAACTTATTATATGTTTTTACATTCAATTCAAATGGTAAATGAAAAAATATTATCTGATTTAGCAAATTATTTAAAAAATAAAAATATAAAGTTAGCAATTCATTTAAGTGAAACATTAAAAGAAAATGAGTATTCTTTAAATAAATATCATATGACACCTATAGAAATATTAGAAAAGTTTAAATTGCTTAATGAAAATACTTTGTTAGTACATTGCTGTTATTTAAGCAATAAAGATATTAAAATAATCAAAAAGAAAAACTGTACTATATGTATTTGTCCCAATAGTAATTTAAAATTAAACAATAAATTACCTGATATTAAAAAATTACTTGATATGAATATTAATATTTGTATTGGAACTGATGGTTCAGCTACTAATGATAGTCTAAATTTAATAAATTGTTTAAAAACTCTAGCGTTACTTTCTAATATAAAAGTGGAAACTATATTTGAAATGATTACTACTAATGCTGCAAAATATTTAAAAGTAAATATTGGTAAGATAAATATAAATTATAAAGCTGATTTACTATTATATGATTTAAATAATTATAGAATTGTCAGAAAAGAAGTTTTTTTAAATAATCTTATTTATTCTGATAATATTAAACCCATATATTATTATAAATGGCAAAGTAATTATTAAAAATTATAAAAACATTATAGTTGATAAAAAGCAATTAGAAAAAAACAAATTAAATAATATAATTAATTTTTAGATAGGTGATTTAAAAATGAAAGATTTTGAATATGAAAAAGAAAAATTAAAAAAAATTTTAGAAAAATATGTTGAATCATTAGAGGAAATAGATATACGAGTAAAGAGATTACCAGAAACATATCGTGACAATCCTATATTATTAGCAAATTTGTTAAGTGTGTATGAAAATAAATTAAGGTTAATGAAAGAAGGACAATTAAAACCGTATTTTGCAAGAATTGATTTTAAAGAAGATGGAAAAGAGAACATCAGTCAATGTTATTTAGGAAAAGTAGGAATATCAGATTCTGATAATAATATAATAACTGTTGACTGGAGAGCACCAATAGCTTCAATGTACTATGATAGTAATGTTGGGTTAGCTATATATGAAGCTCCTGCAGGTACAATAACTGGAGAATTATTAATAAAAAGGCAAATTGATATTGAAAGTGGTGAACTTCAAAGAATTCAAGATGTTGATACAGTTTCTAACGATGAAATTCTAAAACCATACTTAGGTGTTACTGCTGATAATCGTTTAAAAAATATTGTATCTACTATTCAAAGTGAACAAAATGAAATTATTAGAGAAAATATAAAAACAAATATGATTATTCAAGGTGTTGCTGGTTCAGGTAAAACTACTGTAGCATTACACAGAATAGCTTATTTAGTTTATAACCATCAGAAAAAAATTAATCCTGATCAATATATGGTTATTGGACCAAATAAGTTCTTTTTAGATTATATTTCGTCAGTATTACCAGATTTAGATGCTAGTCAAGTTTCACAGCTAACTTTTGAAGAATTAGTTAAAGATTACATAGAAGAAGATATATTAATTAATTCTGCTGAAAAACAATTAGTTGATAGAGCATCAACTAATGATAAAAATTTAGCTGTGAGCAAATTTAAAAATTCTTTAAAATATAAAGAAGCACTTGATAAGTATATAATGGAATTTGATGATAAAGTAGTACAAAATAATGATTTTATTGTTAAAGGGATTACTATATTGCCACAATTAACAATGAAATTGATTTATGATGAAGCAGATAAAAATAGGTATTTAAGTATATATGCAAGAATAAAAAGAGCTGTTTTAGTAGCATCATCATATATAGAAAATCATAGTGAAATAATTGATGAAGTATCAGCAGATGCCTTTAATGCTAATCAAAAATCAAATGAATTTATTAAAAAAGAAATTAGAAATAGATTTAATCAATCATTAAAGCAATATTATACAAAACTAGCTAAAAAATCTGCAACAAGTTTATATAGTGATTTTATTAAAAATGTTAACAAATACATTGATTCTGATGATAAAGATTTGTTAAAACAATTAAAAGATATTACTTTAAAAAATATAAAAGAAAAATCTTATGATTTTGATGATTTAGCTGCCTTAGCTTATATTCAATATTGTTTAAGAGGCACTAAAGGTTATAATAAATATCATCATGTAGTAATAGATGAGGCACAAGATTATGGAGATTTTAATTTTGAAGTATTAAAAAACATGATGAACAAAGCATCATTTAGTATTTATGGTGACATAGCTCAATCAATATATAGTTATAGAAGTATAGAAAATTGGGATAGTGTTATTAAGGTTTTTAATGATGAAATAGAAGTAAAAGAATTGTTAAAAAGTTATCGTACTACAATTGAAGTTATGAATGAGGCAAATCATATTATTAATCATATAGGATTATCTCCGGCTTTACCAGTTATTCGTAATGGCGATGAAGTAGGTTATATAGAAGTTAAAGACAATAAGACAGATATTATTTACGATTATATTTTATCTTATTTAGAAAAAGGTCATAATTCAATAGCAGTTATAACTAAAACATCAGATGAAGCCAACAATATACATGAAAAGCTAATAAAAAACGGGATTAATATTGAATGTATTACTACTTCTGAAAATAAATATAGTGGTGGTATATGTGTAACTACATCATATTTA
>JAQVWT010000025.1 GCA_028709545.1 Bacilli bacterium | reverse complement strand
GCTACTTGCAGGTTTGAACTTAAGGTTAGTTCTGATAATGATAAAGTATAATATATATAATGATCATTGTTCCCACTTACCACTTTAAAGTTTCCTTTTTGGGAGTATTCTGGTACTTGCTCTGGTGTTATTAAATGCAAATTAGTTGCGTTTATATAACCGCCTGCCTCAGTAATAAGTTCGATATCAAATTTAGAAGTTGATGTTCCCGTAATGCCAGCATCTTCTCCAGTAATAATTGCTTGAAAATAAGCATAGGAAATAGCTAATACAAGTGGTATTAGAATGGCTAGCAGTACTGAAAATCTAAATATTCTTTTTTTATTTTTACTTTTTTCCATAATTTAATCTTACTATATAATTTAAGTTTTTGCTAGTTTAAGTTCTTAAATTATTAATTTGTTTTTGATAATTATCACTTTGGCATATATAAGAGCCACTTACTACCATGTCAGCATTTCTTACATAATTTATTGTTTCATCGTTGATGCCTCCATCAACTGAAACTATAAAGTTAGTGTTTATTTCTTTTAATTGATCTATTTTAGTAGCAACATCAGTCATAAATTCTTGACCACCTTCTCCTGGTTCAACGCTCATAACTAAAACTTGTTCTATATCATTTATATAAGGCATTAAACTTTGAACAGAAGTTGATGGTTTGATACTTATTCCACATTTAATCCCATAAGAATGAATCTCGTTTATTATATCACTTGGGTTTTTAACTGCTTCTAAATGAAAGGTTAAATATTCTGTATTAAGAAGAGCATAATCTTTAATAAATTTAGAGGGATTCTCGCACATTAGATGAACATCTAACTTTTTAGTAGTGTATTTTACTAGTTTTTCTATTTGTTTAAATGAATAGTTTTTAGCCTCAACAAACTTACCATCCATAATATCAACATGTAAATAGTCAGCATCAGTTTTATCAATTAATTTAATTGTTTCTTTTTCATTATATTTACTTTTTATAAATGATACAGATATTTTCATTTTTTCACCTCGATAAATTTTTTATAATTTAGATATCTACTTTCTAAAATTTTATTTTCTTTAACTAATTTTATTACCATGCAGTTAGGTTCTTGTAAATGCATGCAGTCTTGGTATTGACAATCAACTTTAAATTCTGGGAAAGTATCTCTTATTTCTTCTCTTGTTAGCTTACTTAAATCAAGGGAGCTAACACCTGGAGTATCGGCAATAAGTGATGTTTTATATTTAAATAACTCTACGTGTCTAGTTGTATGAACGCCTCTTCCTAAAGCTTTACTAATTTCTTTTGTTTCTAAGGATAAATTTTTATTTAATCGATTTAATAAAGTACTTTTACCTGCTCCCGTTTGACCAGTTAAAACGACTGTTTGATTTTTTAAATCTCTTGTTAATTTAAATAGGTTTTTGTTAGTAAATACTTTTATATTAAGTTTTTGATAATATTTAATTAATGTTTTTAATTCTTTTTTTTCTTCTTTTTTAAGTAAATCTATTTTAGTAAAACAGATAACTGGTCTTATTTTATTATGAATTACTAAAGATAGTAATCTATCTAGTAGATTTAAATCTAAATTTGGTTTTTTAGTACTGGTAATAATAGCACATGTATCAATATTAGCAATGCTCGGTCTTTCTAGGAAGTTTTTCCTTACCTTTATTTCTAAAATATAATTATTTACTGAATCTATTACTACTTTATCTCCAACTAAAGGAGTAAGTTTATCATGATAAAACTTACCCCTAGCTCTGCACTGATATAGAGTATTATCTACATCAACTGTATATAAATTACTTATTTGTTTGACTATAGTACCTTCCAAAAAAATCTCCTTTTTTAATCGATAATATTTATTTCTTCTTCCTCAGCAATTACAATCTTTAAAGTCATTCCATTGACAATAGTTGTTCCTGCTTTTGGGTTTTGATCAATAATTGTTCCTATTTCATATAAATTGGTTTGCTGATATTCAACTTTTAAAGTTAAATTATATTTGTTTGCAAAAGCTTCAATATCTGTAAGTGAATATTCACCTTCTCTAAAGTCAGGATAAACTCCAGTCATATCAGGAATATATAAAGTTATTTTATCTCCTGGGGTAAGCTTAGTTCCTGCCTCAGGTTCTTGGCGAATAATCTGTCCTTCATTATATTCTGAGGTATCATCAACTTCCTCTTCTTCAATAATAACAAATAGATTGTTAACTCTTTCTAAGATTGTTTTTACTTCAATATAATTTCTACCGGTAAAATCTTCAACTTCATAAGTTCCTTCGCCACTACTTTGATATAAAGTAATAACTCTTCCTTCTTTAACAGTTCTGCCTATTCCGGGATTGGTTTTAACTATTTTACCTTCTGGAACTGTATCACTTGTTACTTCCTTTATCTCAGCCGCAACTTTTAAACCGTTTTTTATTAAAGCTTTTTCGGCCTCAGCAACTGACATATTAACAACACTAGGTACGATTACATCTTTAGCCTCTGTTAGTTTAGGTAAAAGAAGAATAATTGAAGTTGTAATTAAAATAAGTCCAGTAAATATTGCTCCTAAGATTAATAGTGTCTTGTTTTCTTTCTTTTTTAAATCCTTTTCCGTTATTTTTTTAGCGATAATTTCACCTTCTTTTTCTGATATATCTTTTTTATTTATTTCTTCTTCTTTTTGATTTTCAAGCATCTGTTTTTCTTTTCTGGTAAGATCATCGTCTTCAGTAAATTCATAAACAAATGCATCTTCACTTGCTCTTTTTTCATCTAAACAAGTTTTTAAATCTTCATTCATTTCCCGAGCATCAGCATATCTATTTTTAGGATTTTTTGCCGTACTTTTTAAAATAATGTTTTCAATTGCTTGAGATAAGTTTGGCATTTCTTTTCTAATACTGGGAAGTGGATCTTTTAAGTGTTTTAAAGCTATTTCAACAGCGTTATCACCTCGGTATGGAAGTTTACCAGAAAGCAGTTCATACATTAAAATACCCATTGAATATATATCACTTTGAATAGTTGAGCCCTTACCTGATGCTTGCTCTGGTGGCAAGTAATGAACTGATCCCATTACTGAATTAGTTTGCGTAAGCTGAGTTCCATTTAAGGCCATCGCTATTCCAAAATCAGTTATTTTAACTAAACCATTTTCTAAAATCATTATATTTTGCGGTTTAATATCCCGGTGAATTATATAAGAATCATGAGCTGATGCCATTCCATCAGTAATTTGAATCATGATATCAATTACTTCTTTTAAAGTTAAATTTCCTCTTTTTCTTAAGAGTTGTTTTAAATGTTTTCCTTCAATATATTCCATAACAATATAGTAAAGACCACTGTCTTCACCTACATCATATACCTCAACTATATTAGGGTGTGATAAAGAAGATGCTGAGAGTGCCTCTCTTTGAAATCTTCTAACAAATTTTTCATCAGTTGAAAGATCGCCTCTTAAAACTTTAACGGCAACGTTTCTTTCTAATATCACATCACGGGCTAAATAAACATTAGCCATCCCGCCTTCACCAATAGTTTTAACTATTTGGTAGCGGTCATTAATTTTTTGCCCCTTTGTTATCACTTAAACGCCACCCTCTTTTATTAAATATGCGATAGAGATGTTATCACTACCACCTCTTGCATTACATTTTTTTATTAATTTAATTAATTTAGATTCAACACTTATATCTTCTTCTAGTAAAACTTTTTCAACTTGATCTTGAGCAAGCATATGAGTAAGACCATCACTACATAATAAAATTGCATCAACATTTAAATCAACATCAAAAACATCAAGTTCTTGTTTATCCGTAGATCCTAAAGCTTTCATTAAAACATTTTTTTTCGGATGATTATCAGCATCTTCTGGTAATAATTCACCTGATTCAATTAATAAGTTTACAAGTGTATGATCTTTGGTTACTTTATGTAATTTTTTATCTTTTAAAACAAAGCCACAAGAGTCTCCAATATTAGCAAATATTAAAAATTCTTTTGTTAAAAGTGCCATAACAACTGTTGTTCCCATCCCAACTGAATCAGTATGCTCCTCAGCATATTTAATAATATTACGATTTATTTCATTTATATTTTCATTAAGCCAGCTAACAGCATCAAGTTTAGAACCAATAGTACTTAAATCTGAGAATCTTGAACCAATATGAGTTACAACCATTGAAGATGCTACTTCTCCGGCCCTATGGCCTCCCATACCATCAGCCACAATCATTAAATGTTCATCAGATTTATTTTTTAAAATAGTAACTGAATCTTCATTATGGGTTCTAATTCTTCCTGGATCTGTTATATAAAATGATTTCATTCTTCCACCTCACTAGCCCGAAGCTGTCCACAAGCTGCATCAATATTACTACCAAACTCTTTTCTAATAGTAACATTAATACCAGCTTTTTTTAAATAGTCATAAAACTCTTTAATTCTTTTCGGACTACTTTTCTTATATTCCCCGTCATGAGTTTCATTATAGGGAATTAAATTAACATAAACATTCATTCCTCTAAGAAGCTTAGCAAGTTCTAAGGCCTCTTTCTTATTATCGTTTATATATTCTAGCATAACATATTCTATAGTTACTCGTCTATTAGTTTTCTCAATATATTGCCTTATCGTGTTAATTAAATCACTTAAATTGTAAACCTCATTTATCTTCATCAGTTTACTTCTAAGTTCATTATTTGGGGCATGAAGACTTACTGCTAAGTTAACTTGAATATTTTCTTCGATAAAATCTTTAATCTTTGGAATTATTCCACATGTTGAAATAGTAATATGCCTTGCCCCAATTGCAAGTCCATAGGGATGATTTATTATTCTAATAAAGTCCATAACATTATCATAATTATCAAATGGTTCACCTATCCCCATAATAACTACACTTGAAACTCGTAAGCCCGCTTCTTTTTCAACTAAAAGAATTTGCTGAACCATTTCATAACTTTCTAAATTACGAACCTTTAAAAGTTTCCCACTAGCACAAAAAGAGCAACCAATATTACATCCCACCTGAGAAGAAACACAAAGACTATTTCCATAATCATGCTTCATTAAGACTGCTTCGATATAGCTGCCACACTTAAGTTCAAATAAGTATTTACTTGCATTATCACTTGTTTGAACTTTCTTAATTTTAATAAAATCACTAGTAAAATTTGCTTTTAAATTATTAATTGTTGCTTTACTTAAATTAGTCATCTTATTAAAATCATATTCATTATGAATATATAACCATTCATAGATTTGCCTAGTTTTATACTTTTTTTCATTTATTTGTATTAATTTATTTTCTAAATCATTATATTTATATCCAAATATATTTTTCATGTTTCACCTATTACAAAGTATAACAAATTCCAGTTATAAAATCTATAGTTTAAATTTTGTTTTTTGTAGACCGATTGTATGTTGATCAACTAAAGATACCACTTCAGGAAAGATTTCATTTTCATATTGTTGAATTAGTTTTATGTGCCCCAAATCTATACATTTTTTATAAAGTGCCAAACATTCATTTATTAGATGATACATCTCTGGATCAATAATTTCAAAATAATGAAGCCACTCATGACATTTTCGTTCTAGTAGTGCTCCGTTTTCAATAGTTTTCGGCCCATCATCTTCTTTCTTTATAATGTGATGATAATCCAAAGTTTTGTTTTTTAAACCAGTTAACATATCTCTGCAACCATATAAAATTTTCAACTTTTGTTTAGGCGACTTTTTTCGTTTCATTTACTTCACTCCCTGAAAATTAATTATGTACCTATAGTTTATCATAAAATCATAATTTTGCCAAAAAAAGCCTTTTTCGGCTTAATTAATCTAAGTAATTATTAGGACACTCAACATCTTTAATATTTCCATCTTCATCATAATATTTACAAAGACATAATTCGTTTTCACAATCACAACTAATCGTCCCTGTACATAAATCAATCTTCGAACAATCTGATTTTATTTGCGGTAAAATCAGTGCATATCCAAAAAAGATCATTAGCATAATTCCAAGTTGTAATATAATAAATTTTTTAATACTAAGAAATTCACCCATTTTAGCACCACCAAGGGAAAACTAAAATTAAAACAACTATTTCTAACAATACTAAACATAAACTTATTATAAAAGCATTCTTAATAACTATATTTTTATTCATTAATACCCTACCTTTCTACTACTTTCTTTGTTTCTGAATTAATTCTATTTAATTTTTCATATTTTTCAGTTTCAGTTGGAAGCTTTTTTAAAGCAAGCCTGGTATTTATTTTATTATCAATATATCCATATAAAAGAGCAAAGATTGGTACCCCAATTAACATACCGACAAGGCCAAATAATCCTCCAAAAATCATAATTGCAAATAATACCCAAAAACTTTTAATTCCTATTTTAGTTCCTGTTAAATATGGTCCGACTATATAATTATCAATTTGCTGAATTACAACTAAGAATATTACAAAAGGCCAAAACTTTTCAGGCGTATGAAGTAAGACTAAGAAAGCACTTGGTACTCCACCAATATATGGTCCAAAATAAGGTATTATATTAGTTATCGCAAGTATTACACTAATTAATAATGCATAAGGATATCCAAAGAGTGCTAAAAAGATAAAAGATAAAACACAAAATACAATAGTTGTTAATATTTTTCCAATTATAAAATTACCAAATACTTTATCTGTATGTCTAGCATTATCAATAATATTATTAACTATTTTAATACTCATTAAACTATATAAAACCTTCTTGATTTGTGCCTTAAATCTTTCTTTATCATATAAGAAATATATTGAAATAATAAAGCCCATAATCATATTAAATAATACTTTAACTACCCCATATACTCCACTTGAAAATATTACTATCCATTCTTCTAATTTAGGTAAAAATGATTCATTTATAATATTCATAAAATAAGTATTTATCGCATCATAATTATTTAAAACAATAGTCTCAAGATCCCTATGGTTTTTTAAAAGACCGATTAAATAAACTTTAGTTTTTTCTAAATATGTTGGAATATTCATAACAAGAGATTCTATACTTGTTAAAAGCTCTGGTATAACAAAACTAAATAACAAAATTATTAATCCTAAAGTTATTAAACAAACAACCATAATTGCAGTAAAACGACTAATGTTTTTCCTTGAACGTTCTTTTATCTTAAGTTTCTTTAAAATATTTTTAGATAAAAATACTTCGACACAACGAACTAAAGGATTTAATAAATAAGCAAAAATAAAACCAATTATAAAAGGCATGAATAATTTAATTATCCAAGAAATACCCGAAATAATTAATCCCAATTTTTCAACAATAAAATAAAAAGTTATACAAGCAACAATTATTAAAAAAACTGTTAAACCTAATTTAAAATATTTATCTTCTATTATTTTTTTCATTTCTAATCTCCCCTATTTTTTTTGCTATTGGAATTCCTTTAGTTTTCTGATAATACTGCTCATCAAATAAAGCATAAAGCAAATCTTCTTTTGATTTTAAAACTAGTTTATTTAAAGCAAAGCCCTCATCAGCTGCTTTTTTCATTTCAATTTTTACTTTATTTTGATAATCACAAGAAACTATTATTCCAGCTCCTACTGTGATAGAAGCAATAATTGCCATAATAATTTCTTGATTAATAGCTAAATTTTCTAAAAACGTAATTATTAAGCTTCCGAGCACTGTTGTATTATTAATTCCCGCAATTATCTCATTAATATAAATAGTTGCAAAGCCTAGAACTATTCCCAGACCTAATACCCAGGTTTTAATTTTACCTAAGAAACTACTTTCCGTAGTTGATCCTCCTATTGCTCCGCGCATATTAATTATTGTTATTATTGCCTCAGTTAAAATCGGTAGGAGCATAATTGGATATTTTTGAGATAAAACTGCTAAACAAGCAATACCTAATAATTTATCAGCTGTTGCATCTAAAATACTTCCAAAAACAGTACTTGCTTTTAATCTTCTTGCTAGAAGTCCATCAATTGCATCTGTTAATAAAAGCAATCCCACATATATAACTAGCTCCCCTGGACGAAAGTTAATACTGACAAAAGGCAATATAAAAGTTCCTATAACTCTAGTCATAGTAACGCTGTTTACGATAATTATAGCTTTTTTATTTCTCATACATTACCTCTTCTATATCATTTTAGCATTTTTTAATTTTATGAGCAACTAAATTTTATTCAATAATACTATATTTTAAAGAATATAATATCTCATTATCAGTTATTATTATTTCTTCTACCGCATCATCATTTATATAAACCACATAACTTATTCCTTCAATATCATAAGTATATTTTTTTTGATTACCTGACTGTTTCATAACTGAAGATTGATTATTTAAAACATTAATAATATTACTTGGAAATAAATAAGTTATATTAATATCATTTAATAAAATATCTTCTTTAACCTCTATATTTTTTTCTATTAAATAAACCTGATCATCAATTATTTTAATTTTCTTCATCTCAATATCATCTTCTATAGTGGCAATTAATATATTGTTAATAATTGTTCCTTCTAAAAAATAATCGCTAGAAGAACTTATATTATATTTAATACTAACATTTGCACTTGCCAGTGCTTTTTTCATCATACTATAACTGATATTTTCTTCTTCATCATTTTTAATATTATTAAGATTACCAATTGATGCAATAGAAAAAAAGATTAAGAAAAAAAGAAAATAGCCACCTAATTTAAATAGGGTTCGATATTTAGGAACTGCCCACAGTTCTCTAAATCTAGAATATCTTTGCTTCATTATTTACTTCCTTTCCTAGTAAATTATCTTTATTAAAACCATTAAAGAAATCTTTGACAGTCATTTCATTTTTACCTTTAGGTTTTATCTTGGTTATTTTAATTCCGTTATCGGCACACATAACAGTAAAACTATCTTTAGTAGCCGATGTGACAAAACCCCTATCACCATTTTGTTCTACTATCTCACAAGAAACAACTTTATACTCATTATCCAAAAGCTTAAAATAAGCATATGGAGTTGGCGATAATGCTCTAACTAAATTATAAACTTCATTTGCTGTTTTATTAAAATCAAGTAGTTCATCTTCTCTTTTAATAATCGGTGCAAAGGTTATTTTATCTATTTCTTGTTTAATCCTTTGATTATTACCACATATTATACTCGGCAGGACTTCCATAAGTAAATCTCTACCTACATAAGATAATTTATTTGATAAGGTTTCTAAGTTATCATCCTTATCTATTAAAATAGATTCTTGTTTTATCATATCACCGGCATCCATTTTTTCATCCATATACATGATTGTTATACCAGTTTCTGTATCTCCATTTATAATTGCATGATGAATTGGGGCGCCACCTCGGTACTTAGGAAGTAGTGATGCATGAACATTTATGCAGCCTAAATGTGGCACTTCAAGAAGACCCTTAGGCAGTATTTGACCATAAGCACAAGTAATAATTATATCCGGATTTAAGTCAGCAATTATCTGATAATCATCTCTAATTTTATTAGGACCAAAAACGGGGATATCATTTTTTATCGCCACTTTTTTAACCGGTGATGCAGTAAGTGTTTTTTTTCTACCTACCGGAGCATCTGGCATACTTACAACTAAAACCACATCTGTTTCTTTAATTAATTCCTCTAAAATAGGAACACTAAAAATAGGAGTTCCCATAAATACAACTTTAAGTTTTTTCATTTTTACACCTCTTGACAAACCTACTGCAATTTTAACGTTTAGCAGTAGATTTGTCAAACATAATACAACTATACTATTAAGTTTGTTTTTTTCCACACTGGGTTCTAAATTATAGAAAAGTTATGAATAATTTCAGACAAAAAATGCTAAAAGAGGACAAGAAAACAAGCCTTTGCTTTGTTTATAGCATTAGCTTGTTATCTTTGTTACATATCTTTTAATTTATCAAAATCAATAGGCAAGTACATCATTCTCAATAATTATTCTTTTGATAACAATATTATGTTAGTATATTTATCAATTAATTCAGTAATATTAGAAATAAGTTTCTTAAATTTTTATATACAAAAAAAGACTGGCATACCTTAGTATTGGCCAGTAATTTACTAGCAATTTTAGTTTTTTAATGCTTAAGACAAGTAAGGGGGACTACCAAAATACCATCTTCTCTTTTATATGCATATTTACCACCATATAGTACCATTAAAAATGAAGGATTTCCTTTTTTGCTTGTATCTACTTTTCCTTTTAATTTTATTAAATTCTCAGCTGCCTCATCAATTTTATCTGCACCTAGTTGTACTTCAATTGCCCCCCATCTATTATCATCTAAATCAATGATAGCATCTATTTCTAAATTTGTTTTATCGCGGTAGTGATAAACTTTTCCATCAATTGAGTTAGCATAAATTTTTAAATCGTGTAAACATAAAGCTTCGAAGAAAAAACTAAAAGTATTAATATCATTTAATAACTTGGTTGATGTTATTCCTAGTGCTACAGAAGCTAGTCCAGTATCAGAGATTAGTTTTTTTTCTGATGTTCTTATTGCAGTTTTACTTCTTAATTTAGGACTCCATGTCGGAGCATTATCAATAATAAATAACTTTTGTAAGGTATTTACGTAATCTAAATACGTTTTATCATCTATTATTATACCTTCTGATTCCATATCAAGTTTAATAGTTGCATCACTTGCGATAGAAGAAAGATTACGAGCATATGATTTTAAAATAGATAACATTTTTTTAGGATCTCTACTAACACCATCTATGGAATGAATATCCTCATTAATCAGTAGATTAATATAACCTTTATTGGCAAGTCTTGCCTCTTCTTCATTATAATTAAGAGATGCTGGAAATCCACCTCTAACAATAATTTTCGATAATTTTTCAATACCAATATTCGTTTCGCCTCTAACTAGGTCTTTTCCATTAAATAAATCTCTTAAACTTACTGTACCAATCGATTCTCCGGTTTCATACAAAGTCATAGTACTCATTTTTATTTTATTTATTCTGCCAATCCCTGAGTGTTTAGTTATGTTTTTTCGTGGTGTAGTTGATCCGGTTAGTATAAATTTTCCTTTTTCACCCGTTCTATCTACTTCACTTCTAATCATATCCCAAATTTCAGGAGCTTCTTGCCATTCAGTAAATAAAATTGGTTTTTCCATTGAAAAAAAGTGGTTAGGATCTGTTTTAACATATGAAATATTGGTTTTACCCATTTTAGCATTTTGAAACTCAATAGTTGTTTTAGCTATCGTTTTACAAGTGGTACTTTTCCCTCAATATTTCATTCCTTCAACTAAAACACTACCAAATACTTTCAAATTTTTAGCTAGTTCTTCATCAACAATTCTTTTTAAATATTCCATATAAATTCCTCTTTCTACCCTATTATATACTACTTCTTTAATAGAAACAATAATTTCATTCCATACTTTGGACGTGTTTCATTCCGTGTTTTGGACATTTTCAAACAATAGAAAAACAAGGCACTAAACCTTGTCTGTTTCGATTTTATCTTTATATCCTTTACAAGTTGCATCAAGTTCACTGAATAATAAATCAACATCACTTGCTGATTTTAATCTAGCACCAGATGCTAGTTTATGTCCGCCACCATTATATTTCATAGCAACTTCATTTATAACTGGGCCACGGGACCTAATATTTACTTTATGAATTTCTTGTCTTTCATCATAAGAAACAAAAGCCCAAGCATAAACACCTTTAATATAATTAAAATTATTAATCATATTAGATGCAGTTGATGCATCAACTCCATATTCTTTAATCATATCATTACTAAGTTTTATATAGGCAAATCCATTTTCAGTTATTGTCATATTTAAAGTAATAAATGCTTGAAATCTAATTTCGTTAAGAGGTCTTTCATATAAATGATTATATAATACAGGTATATCTAATTTATATTTAGAAATTAGATTACTTACTATATCAAAAGTTACTGAGCTTGTCGTAGGAACTAAAAAGCGATCACTATCAGCAATAATTCCAATATATAATTTAGCAGCAATATCAGGATTCATTTTAAGGGGAGTATTTTTAATTAAAAGCGCAATCATTTCACAAGTAGAACTTGCTTTTTCATCAACATATTCTAATTTACCCATTTTATCTTCATACGGATGATGATCAATTTTAATAACATTTGGATAGTTATCAAAATTAATTCCATCAACTCTTGATTTATTAGGTAAATCTAAAATAAATAATAAAGGATTATCAAGTAAACTATCATCTATTTTATCTAAAATACCTAAATATTTAAATTTAGATACCCCAATTCCAACTGCATAAACTTTTTTGCTAGGAAATGTCAGCCTAATAGTATCTCTTAGGGCAATTTGACTTGCGATGGCATCTGGATCTGGTCCAATATGCCTTGCAATAACTATTGTGTCATGTTCCTTAATTTCTTTATAAATTCTTTTTAATATATCTTTCTTCAAGAATATTCCTCCATCTATTTAATCATTTTATAAGTATCTGATGCAATCATTACTTCCTCATTAGTTGGAATAACATAAACTGGTATTTTAGAATCATCAGTCGTTATTTTAATTTCTTTACCTCTAGTATTATTAGAGTTTTCATCAAGTTTAATATCTAAAATATTTAACTTATTTATAACTTTAGCCCTGGTATCAGGTGCATTTTCACCCACACCTGCTGTAAAGACAATCGCATCAATTCCTCCAAGTTCAACATAATATCTAGCTATATAATCAACTATTCTATTTACATACATATCTTGAGCTAAAATACATCTTTCATCACCATTTTTAATTCCATCTTCAATATCTCTTGAATCAGAACTTACTCCTGATACTCCTAAATATCCACTTTCTTTATTAAGATAATTTTCAACTTCACCTGCGCTCATACCAGTAGTTTTCATCATATAAGTTAAAACAGTTGCATCAATATCACCACATCTAGTACCCATCATTAAACCAGCATTTGGGGTAAGACCCATCGAAGTATTGATACATATTCCATTTTTAACCGCTGAAATACTTGCCCCATTACCAATATGACAAGTAATTACTTTAGTATCACTTTTACGCAGTAATTCATTTACTCTTAAATAAACATACTTATGACTAGTTCCATGAAAACCATATCTTCTTACTCCATATTTTGTATACCATTCATATGGTACTGGATAAATATAATTTTCTTTCGGAATACTTTGGTGAAAAGAAGTATCAAACACAAGAGTTTGAGTAGCATCTTTAAAAGTTTCCATCGCTGCTTTAACCCCAGTTAAAGCTGGAGGATTATGAAGAGGCGCTAGAGGCGCTAAGTCTTCAACGATTTTTAGATTTTCTGGTGTTGCTAAAACTGATGCATCAAAATATGCTCCACCTTGAGCAACCCGGTGACCTACTCCTTTTATATCTTCTAAAGCATTAATAATGTTATTATCAATCAGTTCCTTAACTAAAATTTCAAAAGCTACCTTATGATTATTTAAAGGTATTTCTTTCTTGATTTTATCACCATTTAGTTTAATTGAATAAAATGAATTATCAATTCCAATTCTTTCAAAAACCCCACTAATTAATTCTTTTTCTTCTGGCATCTCAAATAAAGTAAATTTAAGAGACGATGATCCAGCATTTACACTTAATATTTTCATTTCTACATCTCCTTTCTTAGTATATCAAAAAAAATAGCACTTTTGGCTATTTTTTTTTAGTATTTGCTTTATTATTACAATTTCTTGGTTTCATCGCTGCCCTAAAAACATCAATATTTTCTTTATGGCATAAATTAATTCCATATTCACTAACAAATTCATGTAATAATCTTTCCTTATTTTGAAAGTCGATACTATAACCTTTAACAATCACCTTAAGTCACCCATTACTATTATGGGTATTTATTTATAAAATATTTTCAAAATCTGCATCTTTAGCTGATATCTTAATAGTCTCAACATTCCTGATAGCAGCTTTTATTAACTGATCATAATCAATTAAGCTTTCATATTCTATTGCAACATCACTTTTAGGATTAATAACTGGATGATCTGGTACAAATATTGTGCAGCAATCCTCATATGGCAATATAGAAATATCATATGTACCTATTTTTTTACTTAAAGTAATTATTTCACTTTTATCAAAACAAGCAAGTGGCCTTAAAACCGGCATTTTAATTACTTCATTTATTACAGCCATACTTGTTAAAGTCTGGCTGGCAACTTGCCCAACTGACTCACCATTTATAATTACTTTTGCATTATTTTTATTTGCTAGCTTCTCACTAATTAAATACATCATTCTTCTCATAATTGTAATCATATAATCATGAGGTATATTTTTATATATTGCCTCTTGTATATCGGTGAACTTTACGACATGAACTTTTAAATAACCACTATAATAAAATAGTTCTTTTGCTAAAGTTAAAACTTTATTCTTAGCAGCATCACTTGTATGAGGAGGACTTTCAAAATAAACACACTCAAGTCTTATACCTCTTTTTAAAGCAAGATACCCAGCAACTGGAGAATCTATTCCTCCAGATAACATTAGCATCCCTTTTCCTAAAGTACCTACTGGATATCCTCCTAGTCCTTTAATCTTTTCAAAATATATATAAGTCTTTTTACTTCTGATTTCAATATTAATAAAAAGCTCTGGATTATGAACATCTACTACTAGATTACTATTACTACCAAGTATTAATCCTCCGAGTTTTTTACTAATCTCAACACTAGTTAAAGGATAATTTTTATCACTTCTTTTAGTAACTACCTTAAAACTTTTAAAAGTTTTATCTTCTAGTAACTTTATCAAATAACTACTTATCTCTTCTATACTAGATGGATCTATTTCATAAGCAATGTTTATTTCATGAATCCCAAAAGTAGTAGTTAATACTTTAACTACTTCATCAAAGTTATCAGTTTCAATAAACATTCTCCCTTTATCATATATAATATTATGATTTATATTTATTAAACTAGCTTTAATATTATCTCTTAAAGTCTTAATAAAAAAAGAAATATTATCTTTCTTAGTAGTTAATTCCCCATATTTAATAATTATTAATTTTTTCATTATATCCCTCTTTTATTCATTATCATATAAAGATTGCCAAATAAAACTTAATTCTTCAATTTCAGTATCTATACTAACTTTAATTTTAAATTCTTCAATTAACTCACTACATACATCTTTAACTTCACTTGAATTAACCCTAATACTTTTAGGGATAATTCTATTTTTAATAAACATCCCCAGTAATTTATTAGCAATCTTATCCATATCATTACTTTCAATTACTTCCATACCTATAATCATAAAAGTATCTGTATTTTGAAATATTAATAAATAAGGATACTGATTACTACCAATAAGATACATTGGAGCATAAACAAGAAAAACATGATAATTATCTTTTTTAGTAATCCAGTTTCCTTTAGCAACTAAATCTTGATCAAGTTTTTCTTGTTTCATCTTTTTTACCTTAAAATTAGGATAATTTATTTTTTTAACAACCATTTTCCCTTCTTTTTCCGAAAAACTATACATTTTTTCAGCAAAACGTAAATCAAACTCAATATCATTATTAGCAATATAATCATTAACTTTTAAAATTTCATTCAAAATATCTATTAATAATAAACTCTCTTCTTCAGTAACTATTCTAGCAAGATGACCTGCATCAAACCTAAAAGCAACATTAACTGGTTTTATTTTATTTTTCTTCAGGATCTTTTTATCAGCTTTAGATAGCATACACTCTGGATCTCCAAGCGGTATTTTAAATAATGATAACCTTAGATGTGAATCTGGTGATCTAAAGTACTCTCCACAAACTACATCAAGCTGACTAAGTAAATCTTCATCACCATAATAAATACCTATACCATATTCAACACCAGCATTCCCCATAATTGATACATAAACATTTTTATCAAAACCAGATAGTTTAAAAATATCATCTCCATCAATTCTTTCCCACATTTTAGTCTCTTCATAAACTTTAATTAATTCTTGTAATTTTTTATAATTTTCCATTGCAAACTCCTTTATAAATATTTCT
>JAQVWT010000068.1 GCA_028709545.1 Bacilli bacterium | reverse complement strand
TATATTTTATTAATTCAGTGTTATTAGTAATATCATCCCATCCTAAGCAATCTCTTTCAATTGACCAGTGGAATGACTCCACATCACTATTTGCCGTGCAATGTCCTGGAATGTTTGTTTTGTGTTTTCTAAATTTTGATTCTACAGATAAAGTAAACGAATGGATAACCGGAGTTTTACCGTTTGTTTTCTTATACTTATTTGTAAATTCAGGACCACAATCAGTTTGGATCCTAACTGTTTTTAAGTCTAATTGTTTGAATTGACTTAAAAATGGATAGAGAATATCTTCTAAAAACATTTTTGTGAATACAGAGCTAGGGCTTTCACAATATCCTAAAATAGGATATCCTGATGCTACATCTCTTGCAGTTATTTGATAACGTATTAGAGATTTAGATTCGTCTTCATCATTAAAATAAGGTTTTAGATTATCTATGTCTGTTAGGTATTTAATATCTACTTGTATAAGTTCAAATGGCTTTAATTTCTTTTTCCAAGCTGTTGGACCACCATTTGACTTTGGATGTGCTTTATTTCTTTTACTATCAGTAGCTTTATTAATATATCTGTTCATTGTTTCATCAGAGTAATAAGTAATACCAGTTTTTTTTCTAACGTTATTTACTGTAATATGTTTTCCTTTTTCTTTTGCATCAATAGAAACCGATGTAATATTATCAATATCTTCTTGAGCGATTCTCTTTGGAGAATTATGTGGTTTTCTAGAGATATCAATTAAACCAGATATATTATCTTTTTGATATCTTTTGATCCATTTTTTAACTGAGTTTTTGCTACACCTAAAGTATTTAGCTGCAGGTTTAATACCATGATCAAATGCGTATCTAACCATTTCCAATCTTTTTTCTACTATGAAATCCATATTATATGCATTACGGTACATTTCTTCATAAGTTGTAAACATTTGATTTTCACCTCTCTTTCTGAAGGTTATTATACTAAATTAATTATAAAATACATAATAACCGGGGTCACTATGTATTGTATAAAAATAAGTTTTTCTAAAAAAAGTATTGACATTTATATTTATATTTGGTATTTTATATGTAGCCAAAGAAATGATTCGTTATTTCCTTGGCTACTGGACTAAACATGATTCGTTATGTTTGGTCCATTTTTTTTGGTTGATTTTTCCGTGTTTAACTAGTATACTTATTATTAGGTGAAAATATGAACGAAGTGAAGATACCTATTCATCTGGGAATTATCATGGATGGTAATCGCAGGTGGGCAAAAATGAATAATAAAAAAAGTATTGAAGGTCACCTAGCAGGGGCTAACCGAATCATTGATATATCTAAATATATCTTTAAAAAGCAAGTAAAATATTTAAGTATTTATGCTTTTTCAACCGAGAATTTTAATCGAAGTGAAGAAGAGGTTAGTTATTTAATGGGATTAATTATTAAGTTTTTTAATGAAAAAGTAAATCTTCTTCATCAAGAAAATATAAAAGTTGTTTTTTCGGGAAGAAAGAAACCACTATCTAATAAAGTTTGGGATGTTATTTGTAAAGTTACCGAAAGGACTAAAAACAATACTGGTGGAGTATTAAATGTTTGTTTAAATTATGGTAGTAAAACCGAAATAATAGACGCTGTTAATAAAATGAATAGTTTAGGGGAAGAAATAAATGAAGATAACTTAAACAAACATTTATATCAAGAAATGCCACCACTTGATTTTGTCATTAGAACTAGTGGAGAACAAAGACTTAGTAATTTTATGTTATGGCAAGCTGGCTATGCCGAACTATATTTTCCCAAAGTTTTTTTTCCGGATTTTAATGAAAAAGAAGTAGATAAGGCTCTTTTTGAATATAATAATAGAAATAGAAGGTTTGGTGGTAACTCATGAAAATTAGAGTAATAAGCGCAGCTATTTTACTAGCAATTCTTATTCCTATCATAATAATTGGCGGACTTCCTTTTGCTCTTATGATTGGAGTAATTGGGATGATGTCTGTTAAAGAGATGGCGAGTCTTTATAAATATCCTAATATTATAAAGTTAATAACTTTTTTAAGTTTAATTGGAATAATTTATAGTAATTTTAATTCAAGTGCGATGATGTTTGGTTTAAATTATAATTGTTTAAGCATTATAATATTAGGAATGCTAATTCCAATTGTCTTTTATCAAGTAAAGGGTAAATATACTACCGAAGATGCCTTTAAATTAATCGGTTTTGTCTTACTTATTGGTCTAGGACTTAATTATTTTATTTTAGTTAGAGAATATAGTTTAAAATATTTTATGTTTATGCTCTTAATTCCAATAATAACTGATACTTTTGCCTATATTGGTGGAAGTATGGTCGGAACACATAAAGCAACTAAAATAAGCCCTAAAAAGAGCTGGGAAGGCTATATTATCGGGTCATTTATGGGAACATTTATTATGACTATATACTATACTACTTTTATAAATGTTCAAAGTAATGTGTTAATCGTAATTTTAGCGATATTAATTATGACTATTATAGGTCAATTAGGAGATTTGTTTTTCAGCGCGATAAAGCGAGGACATAATATAAAAGATTTTTCAAATCTTATACCAGGTCATGGTGGAGTAATGGATCGTCTTGATAGTTTAATATTTGTTTCATTAATATTTGTCGTCTTAATGAAATACTTATAAGGAGGAAAATATGACATTAATTATCTTAATCTTAATTTTAGGAGTACTAATATTTGTTCATGAACTAGGTCACTTTATTTTTGCAAAAAAGACTGGCGTTCATGTTTATGAATTTGCTTTAGGAATGGGGCCGAAAATCTTTTCTTATCAGCGAAAACCAGAGAAAAAAGATCCGACTATTTATTCACTTAGAATCTTTCCGATTGGTGGATTTTGCGCAATGGCTGGTGAAGTATCTGAGGATGATGATGAAATTAAACCAAATGAGTTTATGTGTAATAAAACTAAATTTCAAAAGTTTTTAATTTTAATAGCCGGTGTCTCCTTTAACTTTTTACTAGCCCTTGTTTTACTATTTTTTCAAAGTTTAATCTGGGGTAATGTAGAACAAAAACCAATTATTGGTTACGCACCAGCTGACTATCCAATAAGTGATTCTGGTATCGAAGAAGGCGATAAAGTAATTGAACTTAATGGACATAAAATAAATACTTGGGATAAACTAACAATTGTCTTAAATTTAAAATATGATAAAGATATTTATTATTTTAAAATAGAAAAAAAAGATGGTACGATTAAAAGATATGAAATTACTCCAAAACTTGAAACAAATGAAGACGGTGATGAAATAAAAGTCTTTGGTTTAGGAGTAGGAGATAATGTTCAAACTGGTTTTATTAATGCGATCAAATATGCTTTTACTAAATTTGGGTCAATAGTATCAACTATGGCAATGATTATTGCCTCATTATTTACAGGAAAACTTGGACTATCTTCTTTATCTGGACCAGTTGGTATGTATACTATAGTTGGTGAAACTGCTAAATATGGACTCCAAAGCATTGTTTATTTAACTGCTTATTTAAGTGTTAATTTAGGTTTTATCAATGCAATACCTTTTCCAGCATTTGACGGCGGCAGAATATTATTTATTTTAATTGAAGCAATAACTAAGAAAAAAGTTAATGTTAAAATTGAAGGAATGCTTCATACCATAGGGTTTGTACTACTAATGATTTTAATGTTATATATAACTGCACTTGATATATGGAGACTATTTTAGGACTACCCCTAGTCCTAGGGCAATCGCTTAAAAAGTTAACGTAAAGTAAAAACGAGGTACAATTTGATTAACAATTGTACCTCGTTTTTTTCAAAAAATATTTATACATTAGAAAAATTATAATGTAGGTAATACATTAAA
>JAQVWT010000067.1 GCA_028709545.1 Bacilli bacterium | reverse complement strand
AAAATTATCTATTTTATGTAATTCATTAATAGCTGTTTCGCCACTCATTATTGGCATCATAATATCCATTAAGATTAAATCATATTGTTTACCTGATTTAATTAAATTAAGACATTCTTCACCATTGTAACATTCTTCGATTTCACCAAATGAAAGAGGTTCTAAACTTCTTCTAGCTACTTTAATATTTAATTTATGATCATCAACAATTAATAATTTTTTATTAGTATAATCAATATTTTTTCTATTACTAGCTTCTATTATTTGACTAGTATTAATAATTTGAGTATCAGTTAGTGGTTTATTTAAAGAACCGACTTTTTGGGAAATTTGAACCATAAAGATTGAACCTTCTCCAAACTTTGATTCAACATTTATTTTTCCACCCATTAATTCAACTAATTTTTTAGTAATCGCAAGTCCTAAACCGGTTCCTTCGGTAGTAGTATTTTTTTCAGCTTCTAATCTTTCAAATTTAGTAAATAGTTTACTGATACTTTCAGCTTTTATTCCTCTACCAGTATCTTTACAAGAAATTATTAAAAGACAATTATTATCTTTGTTTATACATCTTACAGAAAAATCTATTATTCCTTTATCAGTATATTTAATCGCATTTGATAAAAGATTATTGATAATTTGTTTAACATGTCCTTTATCTCCAATTAATTCATATGGGATATCTTCGGCGATATTAACTTTTAATTCTATTGGTTTATCACCAATTCTGATTGATATAACTCTTGCTAAGGTTTGAATTTCTTCTTTAAAGTTATATGGAATTTCTATAATCTCCATTTTATCACTTTCAATTTTACTAATATCCATAATATTACCAACTATTTCAAGAAGGGTTCTTGATGTTGATACAACGTCTCTTAAATCTTCTTTCATATTTTCTGGACAATTATTTCTTGATTCCATATCTTCTGATAAACCAACAATAACATTTAAAGGTGTTCTTATTTCATGTGACATACTTGATAAAAAATCACTTTTTGCTCGGTTAGCTTTATCGGCATTTTCTTTAGCAATATTTAATTCCGAAATCATTTTTACATCAGGATTTTCTATTGTATTATACATTATCCAAACTATTAATCCAAAAACAGCATTTGATAATAAAATTTGAGGATAAATACTTTGAATAATAGCTGTCATACTTAATAATATTAATAATGCAATAATAGGTATATATCCTTTTTTCTTAATATTTTTAATATGAGTAACTACTAATAAAAACATTATTGCCATATAAAGGCCAGTTACCCGAAATATGATATCGACACTTGGACCAGTAGTATACTTAGCATTTCCGATATCAACAAAGTTAATTGGAAATAACATTATTAATACTGCACATATTAAATTAAAAGTTAAAAATATATAATACCATATCGTATATTTTTTGATATTTTCTGCTTCACTTTTTTCTTTATCAAACATGGTGGTTATAAAAGTATAATCAATAAATCTTGATAACCATAATAATACTATTACTAAAAAAATTTTTTGTACTATTTTTCCTAAGGTTGGAATATCTAATGTGCCAATAATTAATAGTTCAGTTATCATCGAAAGAATAGTTAAAAATAATATTCTTTTATATATTTTATTTTCAATTTTATTTACCTTTTTCTTAGTTAAAAATATAATTGTGGTTATAATAGTATAAACTAACGCCGAAACGGTAAGAAATATTGTTCCACTTGCATTCATATACCACACCACATTTCTATATCGTTAACATTATATCACAAAAAAACAACAATTAAGTTGCTTTTTTAAAATTATTATTTACTTTTTATTAATGTTTTAGAAGGATTAGTTTTTACAAAATTATTACCCATTTCTTCTAATAATCTAAAATCTTGTTTATTGTTAGATGTATATGGTATTTTATCAATTTCTCTAAAATACGAAGGTATTTCATAATCAGGAAGTTCTTCTTCACAAATTTTTTCTATTTTAGGTAGTAAGTAATAAAACTTATCCTTATATTCATTTTCAAGTTCAATAAACGCCATTGGAACATTAAGAGATATATCATCATTAACACCAACTACTACACAATTTCTAACATAAGGAAGTTCTTGGATTATATTTTCAATAGCATCAGGACAAATTTTAAATGCTTCTTTTAAGATAATTCTTCGGTTTCTACCTTTTGGAGTTATATATCCATCTTCATCTATAACACATAAATCACCTGTATGAATCCAGTACTTACCGTCTTCATGCAACTGTTTAATTTTTTCGGTTTCTTCAAGATTATTAGCATATCCTAAAAAAGCATTATCAGTACATAAACATAATTCACCTAATTCACCTTGTTCAAGTTGCTTATTAGTTTCCGGATCAAATACTTCAGCTTTTATACCATGTAAAGGAATTCCAATACTGCCTGGTTTATTTGCATATCTCGGAGAGACAACAGCAGCTCCAACTACTTCATTATTACCATAACCATTAATAATTACGCGATCAAAGGTAGTTTGCATTTCAGTAATTTCTTCAGCAGTCATTTTATCTCCGCCTGATAATAATAAATCAGTTCTTTTTATACCACTTAATACTCTTTCAAGTTCAATTAATGTTTTCTTTAATTCATTTTTAGATTTATCATCTTTTTTTGGTAATAATTCGGTAACTTCTGAAGTTAATTCTTTAATTTTAGTCAAAATATATCGATAATGAAGCGGTGCACCAAAAGGTATATCAAACTTACCTAAATCATCATAAACTGTATTTTCTGCTACATAAGGAGTCATTTCAGCTTTCATTTCTAAAGCTAAAGATGAATAAATAGTATTACACAAACCATAAATAATAAATGGTGGTACAGCAACATAAACCGTTTTTCCCTTATAAAAAGGTAAATCGGTATATGCTAATTTTTGAACTGCCGAATTAAAGTTATAATCAGTGTGTACTATCGATTTAGGTGCTCCAGTACTTCCACTTGATTGAATTACTAGTGTTGGTTTATCTTTTTCAAAACCAGCTGGTATTAATTCATTATTAAGATTACCTGAGTTAATAAAATCTATAAAACGGCTAAATCTTTTATCTTCAGGAATTTCAATAAATTTACCCTCTTTTTTGTCTTTTAAATTAGCTAAAATTCTTATTGGGCCTGGTAAATAATCTTTTGGAGAACTCATTAATACCCGATTAATATCTGTTTCATTGATTATTTTTTCAAATAATGGTGTTAATTCATCAAATATAACAGCAGTTTTACATTCACTTTCATTGATATTTCTAATTAAATCATTACCTTTAGATCTTAAATCAATCCATTTTGAAATAGCTCCGATTTTATTTAAAGCTAATAAATTTTGTTGAACGGCTGGCGTACTAATAGTACATATTGCAACAGTATCGCCATTCTTAATACCAGCTTTTATATAAGCATCAGCTAGTTTTTCAACATCATTAAATAGTTCCTTATAAGTTTTATTAAAACCTAAAAAACCAATCGCATGACCATGTAAATTATTTCGATTTTCATTTTTAACTAAAGTGTATAAAGTTTGATTTAAATCAAACTTTTTTATGGGTGTTCTTCGGTGGTATTTTGAATTTAAATTATTATCAATTTCTGACATAAATAATTCCCCCTAAAAAATATGGCTTAATTATAGCATATATATTCTAAAAAGCAATCTTTTTTAAATTTCAGTTAAATATCAATAAAAAAAGAGTTAATACTCTTTTTATTTTTTATAAATATTTTTTTAAATCTTCAACAATTATTTCTTGTTGATTTATAAAATTATTTAATAAATTAATAACTTTTTTAGCTAATTTTTTATTATTAAGGATTCTTCTTCCTTCAATAATACCCATATTTGTTCCTTGTAGTAATATCTCTACAATTTTCGAATCAGTATTATCATTAACAATTTTTATATTTGACATATAATTAG
>JAQVWT010000024.1 GCA_028709545.1 Bacilli bacterium | reverse complement strand
CCAGTTGATGATTGACCTATCCTTTGGTTTGTGATAAAATCAAAAAGACTTTAAGGAGGAATACCATGGCAAAAAAAGTATCAACAAAAAAACCTTTATCTGGTAATAAACGCTCACATGCGCTAAACGCTACCAGAACAAAACAAAAACCTAATTTTCAAACAGTTACAATTAATGGAATTAAAGTTAAATTAACTGCCAGAGAAGCTAAAGCATTTAAAAAAATAACAAATTAAAAAGATCTATATTGGATCTTTTTTTCATTCACTAAACCACATTGTTTTTATATCAACACTTGTACTTTGAGGCATCGGACTAGGAAGTTCAAGCTTAGTTAGTAATGGCAGTTTAAATGAAACCCCAAAAACCATAGCTGTTCCGGGAGTTAAACTTTTTAGTTTTTCAACAGTTTCAGCGCTAACATTACTAGATATATTACTAATAATTTTTAAATCCTCGGGGTGAAACATTCTAAAAGAAATAAAATTAGAACACTGTGACAAAGCCGTATGTGAAAGCTCACTTGGTCTTTGCGTAATAAGTCCGAGTATTACTCCATATTTTCTTCCTTCTTTAGTAATTCGATCAAAAATATTATAACCTAGTATATCTATATCACTATCATTTTGAACATATCTATGAGCTTCTTCTAAAATAATATGAATTGGAAAACTAGCTCTTGGTTCTAAACTTGTAGCAAAATCAAAAAACATCTTTGTATATATTTTAGTTAATATTTTTGCAAAACGCTCATCTATATGATTAAGATTCATATTAATTATCTGTCTTTTACCAGTATCAGATAAGAACATATTTCTGATATATTTTTCTTTACTAATTCTTTCTTCAGTGCTTGAAAAAAACGCTTTATTTGGACTATTAATAATTTGTTGAAGTCTAATTTTAAGTTGATTAAGCTGATCATAAACTTTTTCGCTTTTTAGTGCCCCTTCACTAATTAAAGCAAATTCAAAAGCATAATATAAATCATCTAAATCATAGACAAGATTTGACTCAGTACTAATCGTACTTAAATCAAGTTTTTTAAACTTACTTAAAAAATCAACAACAAATGATACAGAGTTCATTTTACCTTGCTGGTCGATATTTAAACACTGCTTTATTGTCCTAGAGTATCCTGGCTGGACTATTGATGTATCTAAGTTTAAAGTTGGTGTATTATAATAAGTTAGTACGGCAACTAATTGATCTCTTATTTGAACGGGATTTTTACCAGATGATAATATATCTAATAATGAAGATGCGATGATGTCATTTTTATATTCTTGCATTATTTCTTCTTTACTATTAAATATATAAACAAGTTTTATTGCTTTTTCAATAATTGGCATCTCGGCTGCAGCAGTTGCTCCCAGTAATAGTGCTAAATCATCTACTTCTAAAAAATAAGCAGGAATATTTAGGACTTCTCCTTCCGAAAAATCAAGTTTTGTTGTCAGATTCTTATAGCCTATTCCGGGAATTTTATTAAGATCTTGAAAGGCAGTATTATATTCTCCATATACATCAAATAAAACAATATGAGCATTTGATGGAAGTTCTGCATCATTATGATAAAATAAATTTTGAATAATTTTAGCAACTCCACAAGATTTACCAGATCCAGTATTACCAATTATTGCAAAGTGATTAGCAAAAAAATCATTTAAATCAGCACAAACATTAAATCCCTCATAAGTATTTGATTTACCAATATATAAATTATTTTTACTTGAAATATCTTGATTTCCTAAAAATAATTCAACTTCACTTTTATAAACTAGTCTTGCTATGGTTGTAAAGTTTGGCTTCTTTAAAACTCCTGCATAAAAAACATCATCTTTAACCTCACCAACTAAAAGAACCTTTATTTCTTTTTCTTTAATACTAACTATTTCACCAATTACTTTTCTATTTTCTTCATTAAAAGCAACATGATAATTAATATAATTAGCAGTTGGAGTAGCTAAATTTTCTATAACAACAATATTGTCTTCCATTTCAATTATTTTTCCAAACATTTTGATCACCTATTCTAAAGATATTTTAGCACAAATCTCCCATTAAAAAAAGAGACTACTCTCTTTCTTTTTATTATATAAAGACCGCTCCAAGAATAATTGCTAAGAGAATAAATAATACTAATACTATAAACGGATTATTTACTCCTAAACATTTTCCTTTTGTGACCTTTTCTTTATTACCCGTATTACACATTTCTTTTTACCTCCTTTACTAAATTATAGCTCCTACGATAATCACTAATAAGATAAATAATACCAGAATGAAAGCGGCACCGCTAATTCCATTGTGTGTATTGCAGCAAGTGTTCATATTCTCCCTCCTTTTCATTACTCACTTTATTGTATGGGAAAAATGATTATTGTGTTCTTGTTTTTTGAATAATATGCTGATATAATAATTTAGACATGGAGGAAAAATGAAAAATAAAATATTTGTATTTCTAGTTATTATATTCTTAGTAGCTGGATGTGGTAAAGTACCAAAACTTGCAGGTGGAAAGGAAGCAATAGTTTCTTTTGAAGATAGTTCTTTAAATATTAGTGCAGATGACTTATATAATAAATTAAAAGACAAATACGCTCTTAATATACTTATTGATATGATCGATAATACTATTTTGTTAAAAGAATATCCAGATGATGCTGACAATGCTAAAGATGATGCTAAGACTCAGCTTGATAATATTAAAAATTATTATGTTGATGAGGCAGGAAAATATGATGAGGATGCTCTAATAGCAGATCTTACTGAACATTATGGTATTTCTTCAGTTGCAGATTTTGAAGAAATGTTAGTCCTAAGTTATTACCGAAATTTAGCAATCAAAGATTATGCCAAATCAGAAGTAACTGACAAACAAATTGAAAGTCATTATAAAAAGGAAATTGTTGGTGATATTTCGGCAAAACATATCTTAATCGCAGTTGATGCAACTGATGATATGACCGATGAAGAAATTAAAGATTTAGAAAATAAAGCACTTGCTACCGCTAAAAAAGTAATCAAGGAACTAGATAGTGGTTCTAAATTTGAGGATCTTGCTAAAAAATATTCAGATGATGATGGAAGTGCTGAAGATGGTGGAGATTTAGGTTATTTTAATAAAGGCGAAATGGTATCTGAATTTGAAGATGCTGCTTATGCTTTAAAAATTAATAAGTATTCAAAAGCACCAGTAAAAACAACTTTTGGTTATCACATTATTTTAAAAACCGGTGAAAAAGATAAAGCACCGCTTGATGAAGTTAAAGATGAAATTATCGAAACCCTTTCAACTGAAGCTTTATCAGCTGACAATACACTATCACTAAGTGCAATGATTGACTTAAGAAAAACATATGGCTTTAATATTGAAGATTCAAATGTTAATAAAAAATATTCTACTTTTATTAGTAATCAACTAATTTCACTTAGAACAAATGCTGGATAGAACAAAATAACTCTAATCCAGAAGATCGCTGAAAAAGTGGTAATATAATAATCATAGTTTTATATTAATATAAAATTATGATTATTTTTTTGTGTTTTTTTAAAAAATACGAAAACAGACTATATTTCTAAAGAAGTTAAGTAAATAATACAAGAACAAAATTAAAAGGAAATTGCCCATCAAGCTGTAAGATATAATAATATAGAGTATATATTAAATGATCAAGAAGAAAGCAGGTTAGCAATGGACGGTAATTTACAATTAAATAAATATGCTGATGTTATGATTGAAGAAATAAGTTCAGTTATTAGTACTGCTCGTAATAATGCTTTTTATGCTGTTAATAACGAGCTACTAATGGCATACTGGAATATTGGGGGAATAATTGTAGAAAATGAACAAAATGGTAATGTAAATGCAGAGTATGGTAAATATACTTTATTACACCTATCTAAAGATTTAACAAAGTTGTTCGGGAAAGGTTTTTCACGCAGTAATTTATTTGCTATGAAGAAGTTTTATTTACTTTATCCAAAAGTCCAGACAGTGTCTGAACAATTGAGTTGGTCTCATTATATAGAGTTATTAAGTATAAACAATATAGACAAACGTTCTTTTTATGAAAAAGAGGCAATAAATTCAAGATGGTCAGTAAGAATGCTTAAAGAGCAAATTAGTAAGTCTTTATACGAACGTTTATTACTATCAGAAGGAGAAATAAATAAACAAAAAGTAAAGAAACTTGCTAACAAAGGACAAGTTGTTAATGAACCTAAAGATATGATTAAAGAACCATATATTTTTGAATTTTTAGGTATTAAGAATAACAAACCAATATTAGAAAAAGATTTAGAAAAACGATTAATTAATCATATAGAAGATTTTCTTTTGGAATTAGGGAAAGGATTCATGTATGTAGGATCGCAACAAAGAATTCCAATAGGTATGTCTAATTATTATGTAGATATGGTATTTTATAATAAAATACTTAATGCTTATGTTCTAATAGATTTAAAAATGGATGAGATGAAACCCGAATATGCTGGTCAAATGAATATGTATTTAAATTATTATTCAACTGAGATAAACGAGGAAAAAGACAATAAACCAATCGGAATCATATTATGTGCAAGTAAGAAAAATATAGTTGTAGAATACGCTTTAGGGGGGATAGAAAACAATGTATTTACATCAACTTATACTTACTATATACCTAACAAAGATGACTTAATAAGAGAAGTAGAATCAGCAATAGAAAATATTAATTAATTGTTTATGATACTTTAATTTATAATTTTAATATAATTTATTAGAAATATTGATAAAAGTGTGCCATAAATTTCTAGATTATAGCATTTATTCTTTCCATTTGTATTTCCATATAAAAAAGGAATTTCAAATGAAATTCAGCGTTGTAATATAAAAATTTAACAAGAGGCCTAAAAAATAAGTCTCCTAACAAAGTTATTTTTTTATGAAATAATTATTTATTTCTTTTAATTTAATCTTTCTCATAATAATTATAAATGTTAAAGAAAAAATAAATAAAAATATATCAATAATATAGTCAATTGTTCCAGCATTATAAACAAGATCAAATAGAAAACTTATTAGTGCAATTATTATCCCAATAATTGCAACTGTAAATATTCTATTTGCTTTTTTATAAACTAAACTTTCTTTAGATTTTAAAAATTTTTCTTTAACCTTTAATCGCTCTTCTTTAGTTAAGGTCTGATATTTTAACTTCATACTTCCTCCTCATTTTTTATAATATCATTTATCAGCTGGTTTGAATATCCTTTTTGATATAACTTTTGTCTTAAAATTAAATCAAGTTTTGGTTTCTTATATTTATTACTAAATTTTCTTAAAAGTTTATTATAATCTTTTTTTATTAAAGAAGCATCACTTGCACTAATAATATCAAGCTTATCTATAAATGTTTCTCTAGGATATCCTAAAGATATTAAATAATTATAAATATTAGTTTTTAAGGCTTTGGTGCTAAGTTTATGATTAGCTTTAGATTTCTTTTTAATTAAATTATCTAGTTTAGAATCATACTCTTTATTAATAATGATATCTTTTTCTTTAATACCTAATTTAATTAAATTTTGTTTAATCCTCTCTGGCCCATTATTAGTTAAATTATATTGATCATTTATATAACTTTCCATAAACTTTATATCATCTAAATATTTCTCTTTTTGTAGCTTATTAATTGTAAAATCTCGACTGATTTTATTAAAATTTTGTTTTTTTAAATAATTATCTATCTCTAAAACGGAACGCATTTTTCTACTTAAATATTTTAGTGCTAAATAATAAGCTTCTAATTGATTATTTTCATTAACAATTAATTTAAGAGAATTACTATCTATTTCTTTTTTTAATAAAAGTTCATGTTTAATGATTATATCATCATAAAGATTTACTCTTTTATTATCTTCTAGAGTAAGTTCATATTCATTATTTTGGATTTTTCGATAACAAATTATTTTCATAAGACATCTCTTGTATTATAACAAAAAGTAATGAGTTATTCATTACTTTTTTGATTCTTTCTTTTTTAACGCTTTATTTATTTTTGATTTATTTTTACCTAGTAAGATAGTTATTAACATAAGTATAACAAGTGATCCACCTAAAGCATAAATTATAAAGTTCTTATCACTTATCTGATCTAATAAAAATTCATATGTCTCATTATCAAAAAGTTGGAGGGTTTTATTATTACTATCATAGCTATAAAAGTTTGATTCTCCAGTAGCAAGGTCTGTGCCATAAATAATATAATATTTACTTAATGGACTTATTTGATATGCATTTGGAATAGTATCATTATCAATTTTTAAAGGAGTTTTTATAAATCCTTTTAAAGAATCTTGATAATTTAAATGAACTTTGATAGAAGATAAGTTATAAGGAATTATGATTAGTTTTTCACCAACCTTATCTTTATTCCATTCATAAAATCCTAGATTGTCTGCCTTATCGCTTGCATAAACTATCGTCATCTTAAGTATTTCGTTATAAAGAACTGATATTTCTTCTTCATTAATTATAATTGTTTGATCTATAAAATTAAGTGGTATATCTTCTGGAAGTTTTCGATAAATATTAAACTCGCCTACTTTTAAAGGCTCTTTTTCAGGAACGGTTAAATTAATAGTGTAAGTTTTAGTTGCTCCATTTTCAGCTTTAACAACAAGTGGTAAAACATTTTCACCCTCAGCTACTTCTGCTTTTCCAGCTCCTACTACTTTAGCTTTTGAATCTGCTGCCTTAGCATTAATAACAATTTCTTCTGTACCTGGTTTAGCAACGGCTTTATATTCTAAAGTATTTTTATTAAATACCGGAGATATCTCAATTCCTTCAATTTCAAGTGAAGATAGATTATTGTTTGATGAATAGACTATAATAACGGGATTGCTTATAGTAACAGTAGTACCTCCGGCCGTTGTGGTTAGATAAGAAACAGTTTCATAGTCAGCTATTTTAGCATTACTTATGGAAACTGTTGCCGATCCAAGGCCGACGGCTCTAAACTTATAAGTATACGTTTTGCTTGTATAAGAGCCATCTCCATAATCAACTACTGAGGTGCTTCCTGATTGTAAACTTAATTTAGTTGAATCATAACTGACATTAAATTGCCATGATCCAATTGGCTTATCAGCACTTACTCTAACTGTTACATTAAATGTATTATTTAGTGTTACTTTTGTTGATGTCACACTTGCTCTAATACTTCCTGATGCAGCTGAGGCAGATATGGGAAGAAGAAGTGCTAAGATTGTTATAATTGATATTATTGTTTTTTTCATATGACCTTTCTTTCTACTGAAGAATATCTCCAGTTCCTAATATATATTTTTGAATTGTTAATAAATCTAAGATATCAACTTTTCCATCTTTGTTAGCATCTGATGCTTTAAGATAAACATCTGATAATTTAGCAGAGTTTAATAGATGTTTTTGAACTGTTAATAGATCTAAGATATCAACACTACCGTCACCATTATTATCACCATAGACTAGTAAATTATATGTTTTTGAACCATTATTAGTAATAGTGAGCTTTGTTCCCGTTCCAATTTTTTTAGGATTACTTAGGGTGACAGTTGCGGTTGAAAAACTGTTCTTGATTAAAGTTGTTAAATTATCTGGTGTAGTAACAATATTATTTCCAGATAAGAATCCTGAATTAATATTGATTCCAACCCGAGAAATAATTTCATCGGGAGTAAACTCACTTGTTTCAACTTTATTAATTGTTATATTATATGTTTTGGTGTTTCCAGCTGCAGCTGTAACTACTACACTTACTATATTTGTATCTGTTTCTAGATTAACTTCTCCTGCTCCACTTACACGGGCATTGGCATTCGTAGCAACCGCCGAAACTTTTACACTACTAACTTCTTTACTCACAGAGCAATTGTAATCAAGGGCACTTGGAGTAAATCCTGGCATTAAATAACACCCCGGAATATTTAATGATTTTAAAGTGGCATCCTCATTACCACTTACAGATAGATTTGTAAATGTAGGCATATTATCGTATATAGGAATATGAAACGTGAAGTTAGAACCAACTATCTCATTTTTATGATATGACGAGTACATAGTATAACCCTCGTAATAAGGGGCTCTTATGTTTTGCTGGTACTGATGATAAAAAGATGCCGGCTTAATTACATCAAACTTTTGAAAATATAAAGTGTCTTGACCGCCAGCAATATAACCATTCGTTAGAGATGATGCTCCTCCTACAATTGATGCGTATGGACTATTCCACCCTTTATTAATAGCGTAATCCAAGCCCTTATTAATAATGACATCATCCCCATCACCACTAGCGCCAAAATTAAAGAAATTATAAAATCCTTGTTTTTGATTTTTCCATCCTTCTCCACTACTTAAAACCGAACCACCTGTTCCTTGTTCTATTCTAACTCTACTTGCAAGATGAACTGGACTTACCCCATTTTTTAAGCCAGCTTCTTTAAAAACATCTGTGTAAGACATATGTTTTTTACCATCGGGATTATTATAACAAACAGAATATCCTTCTAGGCAAGAAAAAGCTTGGTTCGAAGCCATAAAAGTACCATTTAAAACACTGTTGATAGCCGGAATATAATCAAGACTGTCATCATAAGAAAGTTTTTCAAACATAAAGATATGACCTTCATTAAAAAAGTTTCTCGGATCCATATAATATTTAATTGTTTGTTTTGATGCTGCAAACCAAGAAGAACCACTATCAAATGTTTTCCAAACTCCATTACCTTCGTAAGCAGAATCTTCCGTACTTCGTAAATATGTATTAGTACTATTAATCAAATTTTTTTCAACTGGATAAGCTTCTTTCTCTATAACATAGTTCCAATCCAATTCTGTATTATATAAATTAAATTTCCAGGTGGGATTGATAGTTTTTAAAACCGCTAAAGGATATGCGTAGGTATCATCAAAACCTTTAGCTTTTAACTGATCAATTGTAGAATCTTTAATAATAAAATCTTCTCTTTTTACTATATTATGATCTTCTTTTATATATCCAGTATAATAAAAACTAGTATATTGAAAATAAATTTTATAATACCCATTTTCAACATTTAAAATTTCAAAAGTTTCTGGATAACTTAAATTAATAATATATCCTTCATCATTTCTCAATAAATCAGAACTACTACTTGGCTGAGAATATACATTAGTTTTTTTACTTAACTTTATAGTTCCTTTAATATAAGGAGTATCGGCATTAACCTCTTGCATGATAAAAAATGAAATAATTATTAATATTATAAAACTTATTTTTTTCATTTCTATCACCTACTACATAGCAACATTATAACAAAAAACGTCAATCTTTTCATTCACGTTGGTAACCGTTTGTAAAGATTGACGTTTTATTGACGTAAAAAAAGACCCTTAGGTCTTATAATTTTTCAATGACTGATGCATTTTTTGCTAAACATCTAATTAAGTCAGCTTGATCATATTTAGCAAAAATGGCTTTAAATTTTTCAGGATTCATTATAAACATATGAGGATGACCAGTAAATATTTCTTTTAAATTAGTAACCCCAATGTCTTTTAACAATTTATAATTAGTCTTAATTATTTCTGGAAATGTTATTATATGTTCCCAAATATCTCTATTAGTATTTGTTTCCATAAGAGTTAAATCATCATCATTTAATTCTAGTTCTTTTAAATATATAGGTTTATTTGAAACGTCAATTCCATCTGATAACTTTTTAGCTTTCATAATTAAGTCAGTAATATTAGCCTCTTTTAAATCATCACCATAACTATTTATAGCTTCACTTAAATGATTGTTATTAACATCACCTAGACTTTCTAAAACTAACTCAATATTCATTTTTGATTGGTTTGATAAAAGTAGTTTAGTTAAGTTTTGATCAACAGCCTCTGGTGTGCTTTTTTCAAACAAAGAAACTGCTCCATATATCTTATTTAAATCTATTTGATTATTTTTCAAAATTTCTAAAATTTTATGAAAATGATCATGATTAAAAATGTTTCTTATTACTTCTTGATCTTCACTAGAAAATTTATTAAATTCTAAATCATATTCAGTAAAGAAATTAGTTATTTCTAAATCATTAGAGCCTTCTTCTAAATTATCATTTCCAAAAATATCTGGCACTTCAAAGTTTTCAGGTAAAGTTGGAGAATCAAAAATATTAGTTGTCTCTATTGGTGAGTTGATTTCATTTTCAGAAATATCAAGGGATGTTTCTTTTTCATTTAAATCAGCTCCAAATATTTTGGTATATTCATTATCGATTGATTTATCAAGTTCTTCAAAATTAAGTGATTTATTTTTAATTTTAGTGACTATATCATCTAAATTAGATTCCTCATCTAGAGATAAATTTGTTATATCACTTTCTTCATCTTCTTTATCCATCGATTCTATTTCATCAAACACTTCTGTTAAAGGTTCATCATCATATTCAAACTTTAAACTACTATAATTAACATCATAATTTGTTAAAGAATCTGGGTTGTTTTCAGCATGTTCAATAATTTTATTTATCGATGTACTATAATAATCATTACATTTAGTTAAAATATCGAGTTTTTCTTCTTTTGAAGTTTTATCTTTTTTTAGACTCATTAATAAATCTTTTATACTTCGGGCTCTTTCAGTTAACTCCCCTATTTTTTGGCGATGTTTTGTAATATTGTTTTGTTTATCCATAATTTTTGAATTAATTTCTTTATTACCAGCCTCTAAAATAGCATTTAAATCTCTCTTGCCAAATCGCTCATTTAAATCAACTAAATCTGTTTCTAATGATTCAATTTCTTTTTCAAGTTCTTTTATTTTAACTTTAGCATTATCAACTTCAGACTTATATTTTTTTGCCTCATCAACTTTTTCATCGATTTTTTTATTTACCGCTTCTAGCTCTTTTTGGCTAGCTATCTTGCGGTTTTCTAATTTGTTTAATATTTCTAATAAACCAACATTTATGTCTTTTATAACATTATCCATAACTAGCTCTCCTCTTATTCTAAAAGAATTATAACAAAAATAAAGATAATTGTAAACCTAATCATCTTTGATTTTTTTCATATATTTTCCCAAAATGTTTTCCACATTTTAAACAGATTAATTTTTCTTTTTTTGAAAATATTTAAATAATTCCATAACAAATAAAATAGGAATTGCTATAATAAAAAGGATTATTATATGATTTAAAGGTATCTTTATAATTTTTAATATATTACTAAAAAATGGAATGTTTAAGACAATAAATTGAAGTATTATTGCTCCTATTACTGAAAATACGACAAACGGATTATTACGAATCGGAATTTTAAATGCTGATTTTTTTTCACTACGACAATTAAATGTATGAATGTTTTGCATAAAAACCATTAGTATTACTATATAGCTTCTGGCAAGTATTACATCAAGTGATAAAGATTTAATTAGATATATCCAGACAATAAATACAACGATACCAATTGAGAAACCGGATAAAAACATTTCTTTTATAAGAAGTTTATCAAATATTTTTTCATCTGGGTTTCTTGGTTTTTCTTGCATAACTTCCTTTTCGCCTTTTTCAAAAGCTAAAGCAACATCTTGAATTCCATTAGTTATAATATTAAGCCATAGTATTTGAATAGCAATTAGGGGCATTGGAAAATCTAATATAATTGATAAAATAAAGAATAAAACTTCAGCAACTGCAGTTGATAAAAGCATATAGGTCACTTTTCGAACGTTATTATAGGCATTTCTTCCTTCTTCAATTCCCATCACGATTGATTTAAAGTTATCATCAGTAATAATCATTGAGCTGCTTTCTTTAGCAACATCAGTACCACTTCCCATGGCAACCCCAATATTTGCTGCTTTTAAAGCAAGAGCATCATTTACTCCATCGCCAGTAACAGCAATATATTCTCCTTGTCTTTTATAAGAATTAATTATTTCTAGTTTTTGAATAGGTGTTACTCTTGTAAAGACTTTTTTACTTTTAATAAAATTATCAAACTCTTTTTCTCCTTGATTAAAGTAATTTTCTATTTCTGCATTTGTTGCAACTTCATGATAGTTTTCTACTATCTTTAATTCTTTAGCAACTGAAAAAGCAGTAAGTGGATGATCTCCTGTTACCATAACTACCTTAACCCCAGCACCAGTACATTTTTCAAGCGATTCTAAAGTATCTTCTCTAATTGGATCAACAAACGCAACAAGGCCAATAAAGGTATATTTATCATCGATTATAAGCTTATCATTCTTAGTCTGTTTTTGACAAATAGCAATTACTCGGTAGCCAGAACTAGCTAGTTTTTGATTTTGAGCAATTAATTTTTCACCGTCTAACTTAACAACTTTATCTCCTACTAGCATATCCTTACAAAAAGAAATTACAACTTCAAAAGAACCTTTGATTGTCATAAACTTTTTTTTATCATTTTCATAAAGACCAGCTGAATATTTAAGTTCTGCCTCATAGGGAATTTCAGCTATTTGTCTATAAGTACTTGCCTCCCCCATAATATTAGCTTTATAACCAAGACTTAAGAAAGCAACATCAATCGAGTCTCCACTATAAATCCACTCTTTATCTTTTTCTCTTAAAATAGATTCATTATTTAAAACGCCCATTAAAGCTATTTTATTTATTTCTTTAATTTCTTTCCCACTAATATTGCCGATTCCATTATAGCCAATACCTTCTATTTGATACTTATTATCATTGGGAAGAACAATTAATTTAGCTGTTTGCTGATTTAAAGTTAAAGTGCCAGTTTTATCACTAGCTATTATAGTACAGCTACCTAAACTTTCAACTGAGTTGAGTCTTTTAACTAAGACATTTTTCTTAGCAAGCCTGCTTGATGCTGTTGAAAGTGCGACGATCATCGCTATCGGCAGACCCTCTGGGATAGCCGAAACACACAAAGCAATAACTGCTAAAAATATATCTTGTAAAACATAACCCTTATAATATAAAATTAACATAATAATTAAAGCAACTACAATTATTACTAAACTTATTTGTTTAGTAAATTTTTCCATTCTAATAACTAAAGGAGGCTTTGATAAATCTGTCTTGCTTGCTAAAGTAGCTATTTTTCCGATTTCTGTATCACAAGATGTTGCAGTAACAATCCCTACTGCTCTTCCTTTAATAACTGAAGTTCCAGCATAAGCCATATTTTCAGAATTAATATCATTTATATTATCCCTAGCTCTTTTTAAAATAGGAATCGATTCTCCAGTTAAAGATGATTCATCTATCTCTAAGTTACTAACTTCAAACAATAAAATATCTGCAGCTACTTTATCACCAGGAGTTAAATAAATAATATCTCCTTTAACTAAATAAGCAGAATTAATTTTTATTTTTTCATTATCTCTTAAAACTTCAACATCAATTTCAATTAATTTTTCTAAACTTCTAGCCTCTGTTTCAGCTTTCCATTCTTGAGCAGTACTAAGAACTATATCCATTAAAATAATAAAGAAAATAAAGATTGCATCAATTATTTCACCAATTAAAAGAGATAGGATAATTGCAACTACAAGCATATATATAATCGGACTATTAAGCTGTCTTAACATAACCTTTAAGATTGTATCTTTTTTAGCTGTTGGTAAAATATTTTTGCCATATTTATTAAGTCTTAAAGATGCCTCTTTATTAGTAAGTCCTAATTTATTAGTTTCATAAATTTTAAATATATCTTTATTCTCCATTTTATTCTCCTTTATATCTTGTTTTAATTATAACATCTTGAAAATAAAAGATAAAGTTAAGACTAAATATTTCACCAGCAATAGTAAGTGTACATATAATAAAAATGAATTGGAGGATGATTATGAAAAAAATATTACTTTATATTGTATTAGGATTATTAATTTTAACAATAAGTGTTTTTACTGTAAAATACTTTAAAAACGAGGGTGATGAAAGCATGCGAACTATTAAGTTAGCCGAAGTAACCCATAGTCCTTTTTATGCACCATTTTATGTTGCTTTAGAAAAAGGTTTCTTTGAAAAAGAAGAAATAAAAATTGATTTAATACTGACAAGTGGTGCGAATAATGTCGTTGCCGCCGTCTTATCAGGTGATGTTGAAATTGGTTTTTCAGGACCAGAGGCAACTATTTATGTATATAAAGAAAATGTAAAAGATTATGTACAAACATTTGCCGGATTAACCAAAAGAGATGGACAGTTTATTGTTGCTAGAAATAAATATGATAATTTTAAAATAAGTGATTTAATAAATAAAGAAGTAGTAGCAGGAAGACCAGGTGGAATGCCGATTTTAAACTTTAGCAATGCATTAAAAAAAGCAAATACTACGGGAGTTATTATTAATGACTCAGTTGATTTTGCTAATTTAACTAGTGCTTTTCTATCTGGTCAAGGAGATTTTGTAAACTTATTTGAACCAAATGCAACGAAGCTGGAAAAAGAAGGTTTAGGCTATGTAGTAGCAAGCATCGGACAATATTCTGGAGAAGTTCCCTACACAGCATTTAATGCTAAAAAGAGTTTTATTGAAAATAATAAAGAGATAATAACTAAATTTAGAAACGCTATTAATAATGGTTTAGAATTTGTTAAAAATAATTCTAGTGAAGATATTGCTAAAGCAATACTTAAACAATTTCCCGATACTTCACTTAATGATTTAACTATTATTGTCAATCGTTATAAAGAAGCTGACTCTTGGCTAGATAATACTTTTATTTCTGAAAATATGTTTAAAAACTTAGAAGATATAATGATTGATGGCGGATTTATTTCTAAATATGTTCCCTATCAAGATTTAATCGTTAATGAATAAAATATTATCGATTAAGAATTTAGCTAAGAAGTTTCACACTCCAGAAGGAGAAGTAGAAGCAATAAAAAATATATCTCTTGATATTTACAAAAAAGAAATTATTGGTGTTGTTGGATCTTCTGGTTGCGGAAAAAGTACTTTACTAAATATTTTAGCCGGAATTGAAAATAAAACATCTGGTGAAATAAAGGAAAATGGTCATACATTTAGTTATATGCTTCAAAACGATGCTCTTCTTCCTTGGTTAAATGTTTTAGATAACGCCTGCATCGGTCTTGATATAAAAAAAATTAAAACTAAAGAAAATATAGATTATGTAAAAAAATTACTAATAAGTTTTGGTTTAGAAAACTTTTTAACAACCTATCCAAATAATTTATCTGGGGGGATGAGACAAAGAGTTGCTCTAGTTAGAACTCTTGCTACTAAACCAGATATCATTTTATTAGATGAACCACTTTCAGCTCTTGACTATGTTACAAGACTGACCATAGGTGATGATATTTACGAAATGCTTAAAGCAACAAAGGTTACAACTATTTTAATATCTCATGATATTGCCGAATGTGTCGCGATGTGTGATAAGGTAATTGTTTTATCAAAGAGACCCGCAACTGTCAAAAAGGAAATAGAAATAAAATGGCAAGACAAAAAAATTCCATCTGAAAATAGAAAAAACGAATTATTTAGCTATTACTATGATTTAGTTTGGGGTGATTTAGATAAAAACTTCACTTGAACAAAAGAAATATTTAAAGAAAATTAAAACTAAAAAAATACTTATTATAGTTGCCCAAATATTTATTACTTGTCAATTTTTATTGACCTGGGAACTTCTAAGTAAGTATGAAATTATTAGTTCATTTATTTTTTCTAGTCCATCAAAAATTATTAAATGTTTATATGATTTACATATAAGCAATAATTTGTGGATTCACATTTGGGTCACTTTAAAAGAAATTTTAATTGCTTTTGGTCTTGGAACCTTAATCGGTTTTACAGTAGCAATAATATTCTATACCGTTCCAACATTAAAAAAAATATTCGACCCATTCTTAACGCTTATTAATAGTTTGCCTAAAGTATCACTTGGACCACTTCTAATAATATGGTTAGGCGCTAATATGAAGTCAATTATTGTTATGAGCCTTTTGATTAATACTATTGTCACATTAATATCAATCTATAATGGATTAATTAATACTGATCCATATAAAATAAAACTATTAAAATCTTTTAAAGCAACTAAGTATCAATTATTAACTAAATTAGTACTACCACATAATAAAGAAACAATAATATCTAGTTTAAAACTCAATATATCTATGTCATTAATTGGGGCTATAGTCATATGGGGAGAATGATATCAAAAAAATTATGATATCTTATAATATATTCTTATTTCATTATTATATAGAACAACTCTATCAATGATGTGTTCTATTATTGTTCTTCTTTCACCAAATGTCATAAAGTCCCAAGTAGATTTTAAATCTCTTAATAAATTAAAAGATTGTTTATTTCTTTTTTCAGCACCTTTAATTTTCTTTAGTTCTTTTTCTAAATCCCCTTTTTCTAATTGTAATTTCTTTATTTTATCACTAGTTTCTTTTACAGCAATACCACTTGAAATAAAGTTAAGTAAGTTTTCTACTTGAGTATCAATATTTGATACTCTATTTTTATATTCTTCTAAAACATTCACCTCTGCAAGTGAGTAATTATCTTTAAATAATTTTTCATCTAATGACATAGAAAATAAATTTTCAAGTACTACATCTTCTATCTCAAATGATTCATATCTTTTATTTTTGCAATTTGGATCTTTTACAAATTTTGGTTTACTTTTTTGTTGTGAATAACAATAACATATTATTCTTTTCCCCCATTTTTGATAACGATATTTAGCACAGCAGTTACCACAATATAATTTACCAGATAGTAAATATCTTCTTTGAGTTCTTCCTCTACTTCTTAATTTACTTACCTCAAGTATTCTTTCATAAGTTTCTTTAGATATAACTGGTTCATGCTGACCC
>JAQVWT010000066.1 GCA_028709545.1 Bacilli bacterium | reverse complement strand
TATGTAGTTGTAATTGCAATAATACATAATATAAAAACTATTAAAACTTTTTTCATAATTACCTCTTTTTCTGACCAATACATATATTCTTTGCAGATAATAATAATTAATTATAATAAATTATTATCTTTTAATCAATATTATGTACAAAATTCTTTTGGTTTTGCTAAAATATGCTTTCTATTATTTGAGCTATAAATCTGAAGAATCCTCCAAGCCCATCACGTACATAAGTTAAAATCTGTATTATTATATCCAAAATTAGTCTAATTATCATAGTAACCTGCTCCATATATACCTCCTATTTAATACCAAATTAATTAATATTTATACAAATATATACTACCACATAAAATTGATTATTTCAAGATATCAAATTTATTTTTATAAAACTTATGTCTATTATATTAAATTATGAATAAATATATATAAGATGTTGGAGGTTTTTTAATGAATATGCATGTAAGAACTACATATAAAATTGTTATAAATACCACAGATAATATTCTAATACTATATAAAGATGATGAACTTTATAAATCGTATTCTGTAGCTGTTGGAAAAGATAGTTCACCTACACCAAAAGGAAAATTTAAAATCAAAACAAAATCTAAAAATCCTGGCGGTCCATATGGAGCTCGTTGGATGGGATTATCAATTCCGCATTATGGAATTCATGGTACAAATAATCCAAATTCTATTGGAAAAGATGTATCGCACGGTTGCATAAGATTACTAAACGAGAATGTAATTGAGCTGTATGATATAGTCCCAATAGGTACAGAAGTAGAAATTTTTTAATTAATTTAACGGCAAAAAAGCAGATAGTATATTGCTATCTGCTTTGTTTTCTTTCTTTGAGTATTACTAATACTACATATTTTTTATAAGAACTATATAGTTTAATAGTCTGCTATTTCTTATCGGAATTAGTAAAGTTATTGTATAGTTACATAGATACATTTTAAATAGGTAAAAAGCCTCTTACAAAATATTATTAAGTAATTTCATATAGTTAAATTTATTTTATTTTTTAATTATAATCAATTTATCAAGTTTATTCAATCAATATTCTAGACTAAATCCGGAAAATCCTCGTATAACCTTTTTGCATTCATATGTGCTAATACCTTACCTACAGAGTTTAGTATAAATGCTGGTTTAGTGTTTTTATCCCACCATTCTCCGTACATATTTAAATATTGGTATTCTTTAAATTTAGCAATAAAATTGTTTTTTATTAATTCAACGCTCTTACTATCATTTTTATATTTATCAAAAACATTTCTTAAAATGTTTTTTTGCTCTGTTGTTAGCTTAATTAATACTTCAGTATGTTTAGAAGTTTTATTTTTTACATTTATTTTTCTAAGAACTTCTATATTTTCTATACCTTGCTCTGCACTAATATTTAAACGCACATGATTAGGATTTAATTCATGTTCCACCAGAATGTCTAACGGAATATTATTACTTTGTAACATATTAACGACTTCTTTATGTGATTCGGAATTCTTTTCAATTCCTGCTGAAGTATATCCTATTAATTTTTCAAAGTATAAATCATGAATTTTTTTCATTGATGATATTGTTTCAATCCTTCCCAACCCTAATATTTCTAAATTATCTAGCCATTCATCACTTGCAGGAAGCTGTTGATTCTTTATTATCTTACAATATAAACCATTTAAAATATTTAAACCTTCAGATATATCGCCATCCATTGGAATCATATTTACACAATAATGAACTGTTAAACCCAATAAAGCTTCATCTGTTACATTATTTACTAATCCTACAGCTTTTTCTATACTGGCTTTTTTAGATGTATTACTGTTATTAACTACTCTATATGTTAATAGTTCTGATAAAATCGAATAATCATTTTCTCTTTCTGTTGATATAGCAGTTCTTTGTGTATTCTTATATAACATCTGAATTGCAGGCTCCTTAAATGCATCTAGCATATTAGCTTTAATTAATTTAGGTAATAAAACATCTGTGTAAGTGTCTAAACGTTTTCTTGCTATATCTTCTGCAAAAATCTGGTTTTCTTTTAAAGTTTTATCTATCTCACTTTTAATAATTTCCCTAACCTGTAGCTCTGTCAAACCATTATTTACAATAACAGTTTCTACTTGTATTTGCTGAGCACCATTTCCAGCCTTTTGTGTTTGATTAGTGTTGATCATATTTTCCTCCTATTTGCGTTTGTTTTGCATTATCTCTAGCATTTTGCTTTTGAACAACTTTAGTAACTTTCACAAACTTATTATACATAATCGATCCAACAGTAATACCTCCGGTTATACCACCTAGTATAAAACTTATAATTTCTGTTCCTATTCCATCAAAAAACCATTCCATTATTTACCTCCAATTACTTTATTTGTTTCTACTTGAGTAAATTATATAATATCTTTTTGAATTATTCAAGTTAACTTTAAAAAAATTAATTTTAGTTAAACTTTATTAAAAATATAATTTAGTTCTAATAGACAAAGAAGTAACTATTAATAAACTTTTAGAGTATCTTTCATTTATAAAGCTTAAACCAAATAATTTATTATTTATATATATTTAAATATTTCCAGTAAAATAAAACTTTTTATATAAATTTTTATAATCCTTGTCAATATCTTCTTTTACCATTCCCTTTTCTCTACAACATTTAAGAAAATTTGTCATCATTATACTTTCATCATCTATATCAATATTAATACTTTTCTCAAAAAAACTAGTGATTATCAATAAATAATTGTTTTGATTATAATCTAAAATTTGAATTTCATCATCTGTTAAACTAGTAATATTAGTATAATGTACATTATTTCTCAATTTGCGATTTACAGCATAAAAATTTTTGTTTGTAATTTTTTTATTTATTTTATCTATAATAATTTTACTATTACTAGTATTTATTTTCATTAAATCGTTTCCAATAATATCTATTATAAGTGATTTATATTTTCTTAAATAAGTTTTAAATTCAAGATTAATGATATCACCTATATGAATTTCTATTGGTATAGAACTAAATATTTTTTCAATATGCATTATTGATGTTATCAATCTATATCTATACAAAATAAATATTTTGTCCGGTTGTTCTAAATTTTTTGAATTTGAAAATAATTTGAATACCGAATAACTATATCTTTTTCCGTTTATATAATTTTCTAATTTAGGAATAATATCTTTAACTTTTTCAGAAATTTTCTCATATAAAATTTTTATTGATTGCTCATCTATCCTGAGTGCTTTAAAAATAGTTTCTAGTACCTCCTCATTCAAATAAAAAATACTATTCCAAAATTCTAAATCTTTATCTTCATTGTAATCTTCAAAATTTGTATATAATAATTTGCCATCATTAACAACAATATTTAAATCATAAACTAGTTCTGACAAATCTATACCCATTTCTAAAATTTTTTTAGTTATCTTATCTGAATTAAAAATACTTTGGTGTAAACACTGTCTTTCTATTTTAACTCGTTTTTTCATATTTGGTTTATAAAAGTAATCCTTTTTTATGATTCCATAATTCTCTAAACAAACTGATAATTCATATATATATACTACTGATAATTGTTTAATGAACATCGTTAAATAAGATTTTGCTTCAACTTCCTTTAATGATCTTTTTATTCTTAAAAGCAAAGAAAAGAAAAAAGAATCTTGTAATATTTCATTAATTGTCTCTATTTTTAATTCTTTATTCTCGGTTATATTTATTATTTTACACATTTTATTACCTCATTTACATAAATAATTCTTTCAACAATTATATAATATTTTTCTCTTCTATTCAAGATTAGTTTCAAAAAAATATATTTCAAAATTTTACAGCAAAAAAGCAGATAGTATATAGCTATCTGCTTAAATTTGGCTCCTCGTGTTGGACTCGAACCAACGACAACTCGGTTAACAGCCGAGTGCTCTACCGACTGAGCTAACAAGGAATATAAAAAAAATTGGCGACTCCATATTTTCCCGAAACTGTTAAGTTTAAGTATCTTCTGCAACGTAGGGCTTAACTGCTGTGTTCGGCATGGGAACAGGTGTACCCCCTACTTTATCGTCACCAAAATGGTCTAGTATGTTTTTAATTTCAACACACTCAAAAATATATAATGTAATTTCACTTTAAAAATTAGCGCTTCCAAGCATTAAATTCTCTTTAATATTTTCTTGGTCAAGCCCTCGACCTATTAGTACTGGTCTGCTACACACATTGCTGTGCTTCCACTTCCAGCCTATCAACCTTGTAGTC
>JAQVWT010000023.1 GCA_028709545.1 Bacilli bacterium | reverse complement strand
CAAAACGTATAAGAAATCTAGTTATTACTTTAGTATTAACAGCACTAATTTTATCTGTTTCAACTTATGCATGGTTTATTGGAATGAGAACAGTAACCGTGTCAGAGTTCAGTGTTGATATTGCAACAACTAAAGAACTTGCGTTGTCACTAGATGGAAAAAATTGGGGTGATAGTGTTTCTATCAACGCTGATAATTTTGATGATGTTCCTAGTGAGGATAAAGATGGGACAGTATATGCTGATCATACTAACTGGTGGGCAGGAGAAGGATTAATTCCAATGTCATCAGTTGGAAAAATTGACCCAGAAGTATCAAGATTAGTCTTATATGAAAAATCGAGTATAACTCAGTCAACAGGCGGATACAGAATTATGGCTAGTCGCGCTGAAAATGACAAAAATGCAGACGGCGAAGCAGAAGGATATGTTGCATTTGACTTATTCATTAGAAATCATACAGGTTCAGACTATATTGCAGAACTTGATGAAAAAAATGAAGAAGCTATTTATTTAGATATTGATTCTAAAGCAAGAGTATCTGATGTCGGAGAAGGCGGAGTAGAAGGAACAGGAATTGAAAACTCTGTAAGAGTTGCATTTGCTCAAATCGGACGTGTAGAAGGAACGACTGCTGATGATCCAGAGGATGCATCAAAAGTAGGACTTATTACTGGAATAGATTGCGCGGCAACAGGCGGAGAAGCTGTTACAAGCATTTGTGGAAGAACAGCTCAAATTTGGGAACCAAATGATCTAGAACATGTAGATGGAGCAAAATCTTGGTATGAAACATCATGTCGTAAAAGAACAAATCAAACAACATTTACTGGAGACACTTGTGCAACATGGGGATATGATGAAGAAAACGATACATACTCATATCTACCAACTTATGCAATTGCTCAAGAAATTGCTGCCGATCCAGCAGTAGATGTCTACGACGGAACAGAATATAATGGATACAGTGGTAGTATTGGCACATATGATGTAGACGAAGATGAAGTGGAAACTTGGCCATCAACAGGAGAAACTGCAAAATATTTATATAAATTCCCAACATTTACCGATTCTGATAAAATAAAAAAAGGTATGGATCGTCCGGAATTCTTTACTTTAGCACCTAACAGTGTTACAAAAGTAAGAATTTATATTTGGATTGAAGGTCAAGATATTGATAACTATGACTTTGCCTCAATTGGTAAAGCAATATCAGTTAAATTCGGATTCACAAAACAAAGATTTACTGAAGATGATTTTAATTATACAGGACCTACACAACCTACAAATATGACGTCAGGAAATTAATAAGGAATTTAATTTAATATTAAATAAACTAAATGATTATGATTATTTAATGTTTAGAATAGTAAAGAGTAATCAATTTGGTTGCTCTTTATTTATACATAAGAGGTGAAAGATTATATGAATAAAGAAGAAATATCAGAAAATAAGATAAAAAAAAGAAACAAACTTTTCTTTGCTGCTTTTTTAACTGCTATACTATTAATGGCATCAACTTATGCTTGGCTTTCATCATCTTTAAATGTTAAAATTCAGTTTTTAAAACTAGGCGTTGCTAGTAATAGTGGTTTATTTATTTCCCTTGATGGTGTAGAGTTTAGCGAATCAGTTACAATTTCTATGGATAGTATAATTATGGATATTAAAGAGAATTATCCTAATCATACTAATCAGTGGTCATATGCTTTATGGCCAGTTTCAAGTAATGGAATAAAAAATCCTGATCATGATAAATTCTCGTTTTATACCGGAGATTTAGTTCATACTAAGGAAAAGAACCCTAATGGATCTGTTAAAAGATTATTAAATACTTTTCTAAGAACTGAAGACAGTCCTAATCCGGGTAATTTATATGTAGCGTTTGATATATTTTTAAAAAATGCAACTGGCTCGCCAATTGCGGATAATTTATATTTTTCTGATACTACGAAAATTGATTATGATGAGGACACTGATGAAGAATTGAAATTAGAGATGGACGGCATTTTAAATTCAATTAGAATTGGACTAGTAAAAGTTGGTAGTGTCCCGGTTTTAAGTGATATAAATGAAATTCAAAATGTAAAATGTAATAATGCTTGTGAAATGCTAATTTATGAACCATATAGTAAATCTCATTCAGAGTTTTCGATCGAAACAGCTCTTGATTATGGAGTTCAAATGGTAGATGGTATTGAGACCCCAACTTATGGTATAATTGAAGAAGGTAAGAGACTTGAGCATACTAATGGTCATTTTGGGACAGGTCTTCCACTTGATACAACTTATTTTAAGTTGCAAGAGACAGTTAAAGACTTTTTAAATCCGGTGTTCCAGGTACCTAATGCGATAACAAAGGCAAGAGTTTATATCTGGTTAGAAGGACAAGACATGGATAGTTTAGAAACCAATTCTAAGGGAGCCGACTTAATGGTCTCAATTGATTTTGAGAAAGATATGGCAGGGTATGAGTAAGAAGAAAAAGGGTGAAGTTATGAAAAATGAAACAAAAAAAGCAGACTTTGATTTATCTATTTTAAAACTAAGTGAATTAATTAGTCTTCATGAAAAAGTAGTGAGTTTTCAGCAATATTTAGAAGAAAATAAAATAGAAACTGAAAAGAAAGAAGAGGATGCACTATGACAAATTTTTTACAATTTATTGAAGAAGATGTGCAATCTAAAAAAACATTACTTTCAGCTATGCCCACTTCTACAAAAACTAATAAAAGAAAATATAATGAGAAAATTGATACTTTTTCAGAAAAATATGAGGAATATCGTGTTTCTATTAAGAAGTATTTGGATTTAAAAAGTAAATCATTTAATATAAATGATACCCGAAATGCGAGTGAAATAAATGAAAAAGTGGCGAGTTTAGAAAACATTAAATTTATTTTAAATCCAACTAATGGCTATTTTGAAAAAATGGGGTTTGATACACTTTTATATCAAATGAGTAATTATCAAGATTTAAAATTTAGTTCTTTAAAAGATATAATAAATTCACTTCTTGATAAATTTGATATGGCAGCTGCTAGACCTCTAAAAGAAGATTTTGATTATACATATTATATAAATGAGTTTATGTCATCATTTTTAGATATCAGACATTCTGGAAGTAATAATTATGATCAATTAACTGAAACATTTGAAAAAATATATTGGGAAAGTCCAGAATTAATCAAACATTTAGAGCTTAATTTTCGTAAATTAATTAGAAAGAATGAAAAGAAGTTTTCAGATTATATATCTAAATTACAAGAAGATATTAAAGTTCGTAGTGGAATTAATTATGAGAGTTGTTTAGAAAAAATATTAGTTGCGTATCGTGAACTAAATAGTTTATGTAAAGAAAATATTTCTGATGTAATTGAGCTTGCAAAAGATGGCACGATTGATATGAATAATTACTTTGAAGATTCTAAAGTTAGAACGACTACCTTTAGTAATTTAATGATTGATCCTCTTAATATGGGCGATGAAACATCTTTAAATAAATTTTATGATAATATTGAGAAGTTAAAATCAAATGTTGAAGAATTTGCTAATTATGTTAAGTTTTCGCCGCTGATAAATGATTTTAAAAACAGATATTTAAAGCAAACAAACAAAGATAGTAGTGATCAATCAAAAGGTAAAGGTAAAAAAACTTCGGCTTTAAAAGAGATTGAAACAAAGATTATAGCAGCTGAAAAAAAATTATCTAAATTAAATAAGAAAGTAATTAATCATAAATTTTTAATATTTAATAAAAAAGGTAACAATCAAAAAGATGCTAAATTTGAATCTATAAAGATAGCTAGTGAACTAAGTGTGATGTATGATACATATAGTGAAGAATACTTTAAAGAAGAAATATTATCTAAGGTAAATGAAACATTTACTGTAACTGATCTACTCCATTTATATTATAGTTTTGATTTTTATAAGAAAACAGCTATTAAAAGAGTTTATGAAGTTAATAACTATGATGAAATAGTTAAATATAGTGATAGTTTTGATTTGTTTTCAATGAATCCAACTAATGTAATTGTCTGTGCAGCAGCTTTATATAATGAAGAAAATATTGCTAGAGTTATTATAAATAAATATCGTCTACTTAATATAAATTTAACTGAAGAAGATTTAAATCCTGAAGATCTTAATTCATTTTTAGATAAGCTTAAATTAATATTAAGAGTTAGAGAGATTGAAAATAGCTCGACATCTGTTGAAAAAATCTGGTTTATTAGAGAAGTTAATAAGATAGATATTGCTAATTCAAAAGAAGAATAAAGTAACCAAAAAGGTTATTTTTTTTCTGCACAGTTTGTCGAATTATGGTATAATTAAATATGATATGAGAATATATTAAACTCCAAAAGGAAAGTATGATTATTATGAAAGATTTAAAAGATTTAATTAATAAAATTTTTCTAAACCGTAAAATCTCTTTAGGGTTAATTAGTCTTGCTTTAGTATTAATGCTTTCAATTTTAATTCCCACCCTCGCTAATTTTGTTAAAGAAGATGTTTATCTTGAAACTGAGGTTTGGGACGGAGTACTAGCAACTAGTTATAAATCAGGATCTGGAACTTATGATGACCCTTATCTTATTTCAACTGGGGGAGAACTCGCATATTTTAGTTATAAATTAGAAGAAACTGATTATCAAGATACTTATTTTAAAATTAGTAATAATATTATTTTAAATAATGGCAGTTTAAGATATAATCCAGATCTCGGAATTGAATATATTTTAGACGGTCAAACTTATTATGTTGAGTATTATACAAATAAATATTATGAAACACCAGAAAAAACCGGAACTGAAGTTGGAACAATTAATATTTTTCCTGGCTTTAAAAATTTTGCCGGAAATTTAGATGGAGAAACTCACACTATTTATGGATTATATATAACTGATTCTACTAAAACAGAGCTTTCTACTTTTGAGAAAATCGAAGGAAATATTTCGAATTTATTTTTTAAAAACACTTTAGTCTATGGGGGTAATAATGCCTCTGGATTAGTTGCTGCTGCAGAAGATGCAATTTTTAATAATATTATTTTTGATGGATATGTTGCTAGTAAAAAAGAGCCTAACTTAGAAGATGTATCAGGTGATTTTATAATAGATAATATAAATGTGGTAAACTATGAAGTTATTAACAATATAATTATTCCCGAGATAGCTAGTTATGCTGAAAACTTTGTAACGGCTAAAATAACTGGAGATTATGAAATAATAGGAGATGTTGATGCTACAACGATTAAAATAAATGATGTTTTACTTACTAATAATAGTTTTGATATTTCGTTAGAGGACTTAGATAACATCCAAATAAAAACTTATACATCTTCTTTAGAACCTACGGAAATTTCATTAAGTAATTTAAGATATGAACTTACTCTTAATAATAGTCAAGTCAGTGGGATAATTGGCAATGCTAAAAATACTACAATTGATAATATGGTTAATCTTGCAAATATTTATGGAAGTCATATAAGTAGTGCTCTAGTTGGTGTTGCAAGTGGGAACTTAGAAATAAAACGATCATATAATCGGGGAAATATAAATAGTGAATTTCTAGCTTCTGGTTTAATTGGTTCTATTGAAACTGGAGAATTAACTTTGGAAAACGTCTTTAATACAGGAATTATTTCTTCTCCAAATAGTTTTGGTTTAATTGGGAAAGTAAATACTGCAGCAATAAATATAACTAATTCTTTTGACGGAACTGAAACTAATCTAATCCCAAGTGTAAAAGCAGCAAACATTATTGTTAACAATAGTTATACTACTAATGCAGAAAACATTGATGAGAGATTTATTTATTTAAGTACTCCTGAACTTAAAGATTCTGAGTTTTTAATTAATACCTTAGATTTTAAAAAATATCTAAATGAAGAGGAATTTATCCTTGATAATTCACTGATATGGAGTTATGAAGAAGAAGAGTTTCCAGTTAATATATATGATAAAATTCTTAGTAAGATAATTAGGCTTCAAGTAGGTAATTTAGGTTTTAAAGATTATTTTACAAGTGTATCCAATAAAATCATTAAGTCTAATATTACCTATAGTTTAGAAGAAACAAAAGCTTTTGACTCAATTATAAAAAAAGAAATATATCTAAGCAGTGAAAGTACTGTTTTAACAAAAGAAGAGTTAAATAATATAGAAGACTGGGTAGTCTATGATGAGATTAGTCAAATTGCTGAAGAAGGGCAATATATTATTTATGTAAAAGTAACTAATTATAAAAATGAAATAAGTTATTTAAATTCTGATATTTTAATTCTTGATCTAACATCACCACTACTTACTTTAAGCAGCAGTATAAGTACTTGGGAAACATTTAATGAAGAGCCGGGCAGTATATACTTAGACGATACTTTAGAAGTTAAAATAGAAACATCTGATGACTTATCGGGAATAGGCTTTATAAAATATTTAATTAGTACTGATCCATACTCTATCTCTGAACTTGATTTACTTAATGAAGAACTTTGGAATGATTATCAAGATAAAATTATTATTAGTGAACTAGGCAAATATATTGTTTATGCAAAGTCAGTTGATAATGCTGGTAATATTAGTTATTTAAATACTTCTTATTTTGATTATATGGGATATCAAGTTGAAAAAACTTATGTTGGTTTAAAAGAAAACTCTGATTATGATGGTTTGCCAGTTTATATAACTAGTGATTCAATTTTTACTTTCAGGTTAGGCTTTGAAGAAGAGACAGAGAAACAAGAAAATATTACTCATAGTCTTGTTAGTAATTTCTTACTACCAGTTGGAACCGAGATAAAGCTTCTTGATAATATAACATCTAAAGCATACCGCTATGAGATTATAACAAGTGATGATGATTATAACTTTAATAATAGTTGTGAAGAAGATGAAACTTGCAAGAAAAAAGCTGCCTATCCATTTATATTATTTGAAGAAATAGGTAAACATGATAGACCTTTATATGTTGAAGATAATTACTATAGTAATGGAGTGCAAAAAGAAGATTTCACAGTTATCATTGATTTTAGTAAAGTAGTCAATACTGAAAACTATTCTAATGCAGAAGTATATATAGAAATGTATGAAGAAGATTTACTAATTAGATCTACTATTAAGAATACTCTTACAAAGATTAATATTTATCATACTCTAGAACAAGAACCTGTAAAAGCTAAAATAAGTTTAATTGCTGATAATACTCAAAATGAGATTAATTTGAATACTAATTCTACGACAGTAATAGATTTAACAAGTAGTTTAAATTATCAAAGATATAATGAATTTAAAATAATTGATACAAAATATGAGGATTCTAAAGTAGGGTTTAAATTACGATTTGTTGATAGTGATAACAACCTAATATCTAAAGAATATTTAAAAAATGTAGCGTTTGTTGTTGATGATGTAAACCATTTTATGGCAGAAGATAATCATCTTACAATTTCGGGTAATTATTTTCCGGGGTCAACTAATAAATCATTAAAAATAATTACTTATGAAGGGGATTCAGGCCTTGCTGAAGGGCTATATTATTTTAAAATATCTAGTTTTAAGTCTTTAGGAAGATATATTGATAATTTAAGTGATGTACAAGAAATAAGTATTCCCGTTCGGGTCTCTAAAGCCAATTATAATAAATTTTATACACTTGATATGGATTTAAATGTTATAAATAAAAACAATCAAGAAGAAATCGTTTCCTTTAAATTAAATGAGAGTGAAGACTTACCTTTGCCACAGATTAGAGCCGAATTATATGAAAAAAGTGTATTAAGTGCTTATGATCAGACTTACAATATAGTTGATTTACAAGATTATGTAAATAATGAACTATCTAGTTTAGGGAATAATAGTTATTTAATATCATCAATAGATGACTTTGCTTTAAATTTTATTCCAAATAAGCTTAATAATAATGGTTATCAACTAATATTTCATTTATATGACGGTGATATAAAAATAGATACGATAAAAAAACATTTTATTGTAAGATAAGAAAGGAGTTTAAGAGATGAGAAAGAAAATAATTATAATTTTAGGGATAGCTTTAATGATTATATTTGCAACAGGTATTACATATTCAATTTTTAATTCAAATGCATCTCTTACAACTACTAATCAAAATATTGCTAAGTTTATTTTTGATGTTGAAGAGGAAAATAATATAAATTTACCTTTACAAAATCTTATTCCTGGTGAAAGTGAAGAATATTTATTTAAAGTTAGCAGTACATCATCTGATGTAAGTAGTGATGTAAATATTAGTTATCAGATTATCATCAAGACTTATCACTTTATTCCTTTAGATATCAAGCTTTATCAGGAAATAGACGGTGATAAGGTACTAGTGTTAACTTGTGATGAAACATATTCAAGAAATGATGGAAATGAGCTTGTTTGTAATACTCCAGAAAATGAATTAATGTATGGAGAAGATTATACTCATGATTATAATCTTGAAGTAAGTTTTCCTGCTGAATATAATGATGAATCATATATAGGTTTAGTTGACTATCTTAACTTAGAGATTAAATCATGGCAAACACTATAGAAAAGAGGGTTAGATGAGAAATATTAAAAAATATATTGTTTTAATTTTAATTATTACTGGGATCGGTATAGGTTTTAGTTTGACTGTTACTTTTGCAAGATATGTTAAAGATATAGTTTGGGAATATCATTTAAAAACTAAAGAGTTTTATTTGTCGAGCCCACAGCTAGATATAAGCGGTAAAGAAAATGTTGATAATTCTTGGGATGGAGGTATGACTTACTTTAGTCTTACTAATAGTTTAAATGATAATTTAATTACTACATATGATATAGATTATGAGGTAAGTTGTGAACTTGTTGGTAACTTAAAAAACGATGCTGAGTGCAAGCTTAATCATACTAGTGGAACTTTAACAAATTATCAAAGTTGCATTAATGATAAAGAAGACGGTCTAGATGTATCTAATTTTACTAAAAGTGAGTGTGAGCTTGGTGGATATAAATGGTTATATCAAAAATCAACTAAGGAGCTATACTTTGAAATAATACCAAACAAACCAGAAACAGAAATTGATATTGCCACTGTTAATATTGAAGTAAAAAGTACTTTTCCCTATATTAAAACCTTAAAAGGAAACTTTACTTTATACCGAGAGAGAATTGAAGATAATATTATAATTGATTATCAAGATTATGATTATACAAGCACCATAGTTTTATCAAACACAAGTAATGAGACAGCTTGTTTAAATATAAGCTGGGATTTAAATAAACGTTTAATTGATGAGAAAATTGATTTATATAATACATATGAAGTTAACGAAGATGATTATATTCAAAATATTAATATAGATATTATGGCAGATTCTTCTCTTGAGATAAAATTTATTAAAAAAAATCTAGCAGAACTTACAGGAGAAGATATATTAACCGAAAAATGTGAGTGACTTTACAACAAAATACGACAAAATTAATTGATATCTTAATTTGAGTGTGATATTATTAAAATAGGTGAGAAAATGAAAGTAGTAAGAAATATAATCGTAGGATTTATAGCAGTGGTATATTTTGTTTTTGTAATTGTTAATACAATTTTTATGTTAAACATTAATGATTTTGGAGTTACACAATTTGATGATAAAACATTTGTGGTTATTAAAAGTAACATATCTTCTGATAAATATAAAAAAGGAGATTTAGTTATTGTTCAAAAACCAAGGTTTGATCAAATCAAGATTGAAGATGAGCTTTTTGTCTATAAGATTAAAAAAGATGGCTCGCCAATAATTGATATTGGTGTAGTTGGAGATTTACATGATAGAAATCATGCTGTATCGTTTGACACAGGAGCTGGATATGAAATGGACTATATTATTGGTAAAGAATCAAAAGTTATACCTGAGATTGGGACTTATTTTGGTTTAGTTCAGTCACAGTGGGGATTCTTGTTTATAATCTTAGTACCAAGTTTCTTAATATTTATATATGAGTTATATGCGATAATTGTTGAAATAAAATATGGAAAACCAGAATTAGAAGAAAAATAGGTAATACCTATTTTTTTTGATAAAAACCGATAAAAACCTCCAAATATCTACAATATGCTCCAAACTGATTTACAAACCTCTTGATTTTGTGATAGAATAATATATAGAGTAAAATAGGAGCGAAAAGAGAATTATGGCGTTAAAAACAAAGCTTTCTAAGGAAAAAACAATTAATTTAAGTTTAAATATATTAATCGGATTGTTTAGTATAATTTTACTTATATCTATTTATACTGGAGTGCAAATAAGACTTTTAAATCATGATTATGCTAATTTTTTTGGTTATTCAATGTTTGAAGTTCAAACCGATAGTATGGAAGAAACAATATCTGCAGGCGACTGGATAATTGTTAAACTAAATAGTAAAATAAAACTTAATGATATTATTACTTTTAAGGTAAATGATGATTATATTACTCATCGAGTAGTTGAAATCCATAGTGGAACTTATATAACTATGGGTGATGCTAATAGTGGTAAAGATGATCCTGTAGATCAAAGCCAAGTTGTTGGTAAAGTTACGAAGACATTACCTGGTTTTGGTATTTTTAGAAAAACTTTATTTAACCCAGCAGTATTAGTTATGTTAATTATTATCCTTTACTTAGTAGATTCTTTAACTAAAGGTGATAAATCAACTAAAACTTATCAAAAAATAAAATCAATTGCTTTAACTATCTGGTCTAAACTTAAAAAGTTAAAAGATAATAAAATAAAAAAAGAAAATCTTGTGATGCCTGAGCTTAATCCTCTTACTATAAATGAAGATGTTTTGGTTGTGTCTGAACCAGAAAATATAATAGCAGAAGAGGACTTACTTATTGTTGATGAAGATGAAAATACTCAAACCGAGTCAGATAAAATTATTGTCGATGAAGTCATAGATATGCCAGAAATAGAAATGTCTGAAATAACAGAACTAGAGATGCCTGAAGAAACAGATGAAGAAGAATTAGAAGAAGATTTTTATGAAGAAGATGAACTTGATAAAACTCAGTTTTTTAGAATTATACCAGTTGATGAAGATGAGATAGATTCGACACTATTAGAAATAGCTAGTTATGAAATGGCTGATTCAAAGAAAGAGCAAAAAGATAGTAAAGAAGAACCGGAAATAATAATTGAAGAAGAAGAAGAATCACTGACAAAAATAGATTTAGATTTAATTAGAAATAATACCCGTAATAATAAAAATTTAATAGATGCAATTATGAATATTAAAAAAGATGAAATAAATGAAGTTCTAGATGCCTTATTACAAGATGAAAAGCTTGTAACTAATGAGGCGACAATAAGAAGTATTTTAATTACTACTTATATTCATGCTAGATATTATAATTATTATAGTGAAAAAGATTTAGATTATAAGGGCAAAAATCTATTAGTTAAAATTGAAAAAATCTTAAATATTATTGCTGATGAAATGATAAAAGAATATGATAGCTCTGATAATAAGTATGAAGAAAAAGTAAAAAAGTATGTTAAAATACTAAAGACTTTTGCAAAGATTGATCAAGGCAAAGATATCAGTGAAATTAAACCGAAGAGAGAATTTTATCGAAAAACAATTACTGAATTTAATAAAAAAATAAATAGCAAAGAATTAGAGATTATAGTAAATGATATAATTAAAATTCAAAAAAGTTATCAAGATATCACTAAATATTTCCTAAAGAAGTTTGAATCAAATGAATTTTATCTTGATATAAATAAGATAAAGAATAATAAAAATTTATATACCGCAGAAATAGAACATAATATAAACTTTAGTAAAGTTTATAGTGATTATATAATTGATAAAACTTATTCAGAAGGTATTATTTCTGAGGATAAAGCAGCTGTATTATTTGTTTTATTACTTACGGAACTAATAAATGATATGATAAATATTGATTTTAATAAAAAATATATTATACATATATCACCTAGTTTATTTACAAAAGAAAAGAAGTTAACTGGATTATTAAATGCAATTGAAGATGAATATGCTAAAGCTCATATATTGTTTTTGATTGATTTTGAAGATTTAATTAAAAATAAAAAGGTAATTCAAAGATTTAAGAAAAAAGGATTTAGATTTGCAACTGGTTTTAAAAACCCTTATAATTTAGCGAAAAAAGATCGAGGGATTTTATATATGGTAGAAACAATATTTACTACTGGAAAAGATAATATCGCTGAAACAATTGAAAATTATGTACCAAAAGATTTACAGCATAAAATAATTTATGATAATATTTATGATAAGTTTAATATAATGGAGGGTGAGTAATATGGATACATTTTTCAGATTCTTTTATGAATTTATTGCAATATTTTTTAGTGGTATAGAATCTATAGGCAAAGGTTTTTGGAAAGGCCTTACTCAAATGTTTAATTTCAAAACCTATAAGAGCGTTTTATCTGGATATAAAGATAATTTTAATGGAGCAGAATGGATATTAGTTGGTCTATCAATTGCGGTTTTAGTAATTATAGTAATTTCAATTATTCTTTTAATATTTTTTATGATTCGTAAGTTAATAAGTTATAATCGAAAAAATTTAAATCAAGACGATTTACTTGATGAAATAAACAATTTAAATACTCAAGTAGATAAGTTGATGAAGGAAAAAAATGAAATAATGGCGATGAAAGTTTCTCAACTTGGATTAAAGCCAGGAGAAGAAGAACTATTAGAGGGTAGTGAAGAAGCAGATGGTGAGGAAGTTGATACAAGCGACTCAAGATTCCCTAAACTAAGTAGACTTGATATTGAATTTAAAGAATATAAAGTTAAGAAATATGCTAATAATTTTACATTAGCAGAACTAGCTGAAAATTTCAGATGTTTTACTGCTTCACAATTAAAGTTATATTATGATATATCAATACTTAGATCATTTATCGCTTGACTTGCTTGTGGACGTTTAGTAATATTACAAGGTATATCTGGAACGGGAAAAACTTCCCTAGCATATGCTTGGGGAAAATTTGTTAATAATGACTCATGTATAGCATCAGTTGAGCCTTCATGGCGAGATAAAACAGAGCTACTTGGATATTTCAATGAGTTTACTAAAAAGTTTAATGAATCAGATGTTTTAGCAGAGCTTTATAAAGCTGGTTATACAGATGATGTACATACAATTATTTTAGATGAGATGAATATAGCTAGAGTTGAATATTATTTTGCTGAAATGTTATCAATTTTAGAGATGCCATCAAGAGAAGAGTGGATTATTGAGCTTGTTACAAATGGGTGGCCAGATGATCCTAAAAATGTTGTTAGTGGCAAACTTAAATTGCCAGAAAATCTTTGGTATATTGGGACTATTAATAATGATGACTCTACATTTATGGTTACAGATAAAGTTTATGATAGAGCAATGCCTATTGATATAAATACAAAAGTTGCCCCATTTAAATGTCGCGACCAAAAAGCAGTCGAAATCAACTCTAGTTATTTAGAAAAACTGTTTGCAGATGCAACAGAAAATTATCCGATATCAGCAGCTTCTTTAAAAAAAGTAGAAGAAATGGATGACTATGTTATTAAACATTTTAGAGTAGCATTTGGTAATCGTATTTTAAAACAACTTAATATCTTTGTTCCAGTTTATGTTGCTTCTGGTGGAGATGAAGTAGATGCTATAGACTATTTTATTGCTAAGAAGATCTTCCGTAAATTTGAACAAATAAATATTTTGTTTATTCGTGATGAAATAGATCCATTTATAAATTATTTAAATAAAAGTTTTGGTAATGGTAAAATGAAAGAATGTATAGAATTCTTAGAAAGAATTAAAAAAGCTGCATAGGAGGCGAAAGACATGGCAAAAGGTCTTAAATTAAATAAAGAACTAAATAAAAAAAGTGAATTATTTATAGAAAAAGTGAATTCACAGATGTATTATCAATCGGATCTTTCAAGTGATTTGATAAATTTTAATTGGGTTGATCAAATTGAACATGCTTGTCCCTATATAGATAATATAGTAAGAAATCCAAAAGTTGCTCTTGTTAGAGAAGAAGATGTTGTTAAAGTTGAAAAGGCTAAAAAGGTAAGTGTTGCTAGTATTAAAGACTTATCTAGGCATACTCATTATATTGAAAAAATAGATGAAGAAACTATGGAAGTACAACCATCTAAAATATTAATTGAACGTTCAGAAGAAACATTTAATACATATGAAAATCGTTTTATATTTACTTTAATTTATAATTTATATCGCTTTGTTAGAGATGAAGAATCACAGCTAGATAATTTAGAAATAAAAGATGAAAGAGTTTTAGAATACGCAGGAACAACTATAACGGGTGCCGAAAGAGTAAATGTCGAGCTTAAAATAACTGCTAATCAAAATCCAGATGAAGAAGATGAGAAAGTACCTAGAAATATTGAAAAAGAAATAGAAGATGTTAGAAATAGATTAAAAAAGATAAATGCTTTTATTGCAAGCTGGCGTTTTAGTGAACTTTATACTACTTTAGAAAAAGCAAATGTTGCTTTAGTAATACCTCCTATTAAAAAAACTAATCTAATCTTAAAAAACCCTAACTTTCAAGTAGCTGAAAAACTTTGGACATTTATGCAAACATATGATGAGGGTAAAAAAGAAGCTAATATTGATGGACTTGATACAACTGGAAATAATGATTTATTAGGACTACTTGATGATTCATTTATGCTTGACTTTTTTGTTTTAGATTCTATATCAGCATCTAAAAGAGAACAGAAAAAAAGATTATCTGAATATGCGGTAATTATGATGCGTCAGCAGTTAAAAAGAATAATATCCTTACTTCTTAATAGTGGAGTTTCAGTTAGTGATGAAGAAATATTAGAAATGATTACTAATGAGCTTAAAAAAGAGAGAAATAAAACTACAGTTGATAGTACTGATATTAAAAATAGATTTAAAAATGAATTTGATGAGTTTTTAGATAAAGTTAAAAATTACATATAAGAAAGAGAGAAATGCATGAAAAAATTAAGAGAATTATCAGAAACAAATAAATTTGTTAAATTTATAATAGGAATTATTAAAGTGTTTTCCTTAGTAATAATTTTTGCTTTTATACTAACAGTATATCTTCAAAAATTAAGTAAGAATGAACTTTCATTTTTTAATTATCGAATGTTTACAGTAATTACTGGTAGTATGGAACCTAGATATAATGTTGGTGACGTACTATTTGCTAAAGAAGTTCCTCCAAAAGAAATAAAAGTTGGGGATGCTCTAAGTTACAGAGGGCTAGTGGGAACATTTAGAGATAAAATTGTTACTCATGAAGTAGTTAAAGTTAATCAAGATGAATCAGGCAAATATTACTTTAATACAAAAGGTTTAACTAATTTAATTGAAGATCCTATTGTTTATGAAGAACAATTATTTGGAGTAATAAAATATAAATCTCGGATTTTATCACTGATTTATAAAATAATAAATACTAATGTCGGTTTTTTCTTATGTATTATAATACCAATAGGCGGAATGATAGGTTATGAATTAATATCTACTTTACTTGATAAGGAAGATAAAAGGAGAAAAAAGTAGGAGATAATAACCATACAGGAAAGGATGAACGAGATGAAGAAAAAACAAGTTTATTTGCGATTAAATTTAATGTCGTTATTTTTAATAACTGTTTCATTTATTTCGGTCACTCTAGCCTGGTTTGCCTATAGTGGCAGGGCAACAGTCGGTGCTGAAATCGATGTAAAAGCTTGGTTTATTGAGCTGGAAAATAATGGCGAAAAAGTTTCTAATCAAGTAACTATATCACTATCTAATATTTATCCTGGGATGGAAACAATGGATGAAGTATATAAAATAAAAAATTTAGGCGATTCAGATGCCGAACTCAAATATTCAATAATTAGTGCAAGAATTTTAGATGATGATGATAATAACTATATAGTAGGAGAGGATCCTACCTCAGAATATGTAGAAGATCTTTTATCTCATGAATTTCCCTTCAGTATAAATATTAACTTAAGTAAAAATTATGTCTTAAGTAAAGGTGAAGAGAGTTATTTTAATATATCTATTTCTTGGCCACTAGATTCGGGTGCTGACTTAATAGATAGTCAATGGGGAAATAAAGCGTATAACTTTCAAGTAAATGAGGCAAGTAAGAAAGAATTAGATTCAAATTATCAAATTAGACCTTCTATTCAAGTTGCTATAACTTTAACAGCAGAACAATTCTTAGAAAACAGTCAATCAAGTGATGTAAGATATAATCTAGGTGATGAACTCTTAATTGATGTTATAAATAATAGTAGATGCGAATCGATTAGTCCAACGTGTATTAAGATGTATGTAATAGATTCAAATAATACCTTTGGTGATAATAGAATAAATTTACTTCCAAATCCATATGGCAGTTATGAGTTAGGTAATTACAATGAATATCAAGATTTATTTAATAACATTACTGAAACCTGGAACGTTACTACTAGAAGCTTAAGCGTAGAAGACTTAATTAAAATTATTTCAAGAGATGTAACAAGTTCTACTTTAATAAGAGAAAATATTTCTGATAAATTAATTGGTAATTTAAATTATTCTAATAGAATAAATACAGAACTCGCAAAAGCAATATCTGGAGATGGAGCTTATAAATTTCTTAATGAAAAATTTCCTTATTTAGTATCTGCTGATTGCTACTGGATGGAAACTAATTATAATGATGATAAAGCATTTGCTTTAAAAAAATCAACTGATATACATACAGAAATATTTGGTAAACTAAAATCAGATACTTGCAAAGTGATACCAGTAGTATCAATAGAGAAAATAAATTTATAAATCATTAACAATTATTGTTGAATAAAAAAATGAACTTGCTGTTCATTTTTTTGCACTAAAGTATAACTATTTTAAATAGAAAAGGATAGAGGTAACTTTGGTGCTAATTATGTTATTCTATAATCTGCTCAAATTTGATATTTGCATTCATTTTAAATGATGCATTTTCTGCTACTGCAAGAGTGCCTATTAAAGTATCAGCCTCATCATCCATTGATTCTAGCTCTCCTTCATACCACTCGAAGTAGACTCTTATTGTAAAGGCATCGAATTTAAATGTGTCAATATCTTTGTCATATAATAAGGTATTAGATATTACTTTATCATCTAAGTAGATAATATCAAGTTCATCACCCTCATTATAATTTGTTGGTACCATTGCATATTTAGTAATCATTAAGTCTGGCATATCGTTTTCGTTTTCAATTTCCAAATTAATATTATATGAAAATGATACATCAACATTTGTAGGATCGATATCGATATCAAAGTATCCTTTGCTTGACGGTGCTACTGTGCCAGCAGCAACATGCTGGTTTTCTTCAATGATAGGTTCTAAAGTTATATTAGACGTTTCATTGTTTGTGATGTCAAAGTTTTGGACAAATATTTGCCACTTTGAAAACGAAGCGTTAATATCGCTCTTTGTACTAGCAACATATCTTGAATATGTGCCGCTCATCAGCCCAAGACAAACAGATAACGAAATTAAAAGTAAAATAACTTTGATTTTCTTCATCATTGTAGACACCTCTCCTTTACATCTACATTATAGGCTAAAGACATATATTTTACAATCATTTTCTGTTTAATTTACATTAATTTATGTAAAACAAAAGTTAACGGTTTGTTTAAAATAAAACTGCTATTTTCTTTATGTTTTCCAAGCATTTTTTTTAAGCTTGCTCCATATATTTTACAGGAGGACAAGTATGGACATAACAGGACTAAGTGAAGAAGAAGTTATTAAGAGTCGTGAAGAATATGGAAGTAATAAAATTGAAACTAAAAACGAAAATAGCTTCATGAAATTATTAATTGAATCATTAGGTGATCCAATTATTAAAATTTTGCTTATTGTACTTGCAATAAAAATAGTTTTTTTATTTAGGGAATTTGATTGGTTTGAAACACTCGGCATTTTTATAGCTATATTTTTAGCGTCATTTATTTCAACGATAAGTGAATATGGAAGTAGTAAAGCTTTTAATAGATTATTTAAAGAAAATAGTCAAATATTTATTCGAACAAAAAGAAATAATAAACTTATTAATGTTTCTAGCGATGATCTTGTTGTCAATGATATTGTTTATTTGTCAAGCGGAGAGGCAGTTCCTGCTGATGGTATTATCCTTAAAGGAGAGGTGACAGCTGATGAATCCTCTTTAACTGGCGAAAGTTATGAAGTTTATAAAACAGCATCGGGAGCGAGTGTT
>JAQVWT010000022.1 GCA_028709545.1 Bacilli bacterium | reverse complement strand
AATTTATAAAATCAAAAAAACATTTTAATATAAATAAAAAAAAGAAAAATAAGCTAAATTCAGCTTATAAAAATACACTTTTAAATTTATTTTAACTATTTTCCCCTAAAACTCTTTACACTAACGATATATTTTGACATTATTGTAATATTATTTTAGTAATCGATTTTTTACCTTTTTTAATAATGATTTCTTTTTCTGTAGCATCGTAATTTGGATCAATTATTTTTTTATTATTAATAGTAATACCACCTTGCTCAACTAATCTTCTTGCCTCACTTTTTGAGGATGCGATTTTTGAATTTACTAAGATGTCGATAATGTTTTTGGTTGTAGAAATAGTAATTGTTGGCATATCGCTTATGTTTTCGCCTCTAAATATTTTTTCACTTGTTTCTAAGGCTTTATTATATTCATCTTCTCCATGAAGAAAAGTTATGATGTTTTCTGCTAAAGCTTTTTGAGCAATTCTTACCTCTGGCTTTTTTTGATGTTCTTTTTCTATATTCATTATTTCTTCTGGAGTTAAAAATGATAGCATTTTTAAGTATGAGATAATCATTTTATCATCTTGGTTGATAAAGAACTGATACATTTCATATGATGAGGTTAAGTTTTTATCAAGCCATACAGCGTTTCCTTCACTTTTACCAAACTTTTTCCCGCTTGCATCTAGTATTAGAGGCATTGTAAACGCATAGAGTTCTGTTCCTTGTTTTTTACGAGCTAGCTCTAGACCAGCTGTTATATTTCCCCATTGATCTTGTCCACCTATTTGTAAAGTGCAATTCTTATTGTTATAAAGCCATAAGAAGTCTAGAGCTTGCATTATCATATAAGAAAATTCTGTATAGGTTATTCCCACATCTAATCTTGATTTTACTGTTTCTTTTGCTAGCATATAGTTTAAACTAAAATACTTGCCATAATCTCTTAAGTAATCAATAAAGTTGATATCTTTTGACCAATCATAATTATTAACTACTTCAAAACCAAATATTTCTTCAACTTGTTTTCTTAAACCAATATAGTTTATATTTAGTTCTTCTTTAGTAATCATTGGTCTTTCTGAATCTGGTTTTGGATCGCCGATTAAACCTGTTGCTCCTCCTACTAAAAGAATTGGTTTATGACCATGATCTGCTAGTCTTTTAGCCACTGAAAATGATGAGTAATGTCCAATATGTAGTGACTCCGCAGTAGGATCTGTTCCAATATAAAAAGTAAGACCTCCATTATTAATCATTTCTTCAAGTTTTGGACTACTTACATCATTTATTAGTCCCCGCCATTTTAGTTCATCAAATAATTTCATTTTATTTACCAGTGGAACCTATTCCACCTTTCCTTTCTTCTTTTATTTCTTCTTCGTTTGCAACTACTCCATATTTTATAAATAATCCTTGAGCAATAGCGTCCCCTACTTTAATGGAAAACATTTTATCACTAGTGTTTTCTATTTTAATAAAGATATGACCATCATTGTCTTCATTATTGTAATAATCAGCATCAATTATACCAACTTGATTAGCTAGTTTAATACCGTGTTTAAAGCCTAAAGAGCTTCGTATTACAATCATAAGTATTTCATCAGCCTGCATCGAGCATTTCACTCCAGTCGGGATAATAATACTATCTTTTGGCTTAAGTTCATAATCAAGTAGTGAAAATAAATCATATCCTCCGGAACTTTTTGTCTTTCTTATCGGTAGCTTATAATTATTATATAAATCTTGATTATTACCAATATCTTTCTTAAATTGTTTTAAACTTATTTTTTCAAATTTTCTCATTTTTTCCTCCCAAATAAAAAATCATAAACTAAAGGACGAGCTAGGCCCGCGGTACCACCTTAATTCATGATTATCATGCATCTTTGTACCTTTAACGCGGGTATAAACGTTTTAACTCTAGGAGTGTAAATCCCTTCTTTGTTAACAAAATTAGTATAACAAAAGATCATTTGTTAGTCAAACTCATTTCCTCTTGTTTTTGCTTTTCTAGTTCTCTTAAATTATATAATAATTCCATCATTTTTATATCATATCTTATTTTAGGTTCATATTCAGATATATTTTTGAAAATATCTAAGTTTTCAATTTCAAGTTTAGTTAATAACTTTAATACAAATTGATCGATTATATATTTATCACTGACAATTTTTTCAATTATTTCTATACTTAAAGGATATTTTTTAGGATCTAAACTATGTTCAATTCTTCTTACCCGATATAACATTTTTATAAATATATCAATTGGTATATTTTTTTTATGGATATTAATAATATCTTCGTACAATTTTTTAATAAACTGACTTTCTATTTCAGTATAATCATCAATGTTTTCTAAAAATAATTTTAATTCTTTAGTTTTTTCTTGATAATTTAAATATTGATAAACTTTAATTAATTTTTTGATAAATATTCTTATCTCATTATTTATAATAAGTATAAACATATTCTTTTCTTTGAAAGATAAATATCTCATATATGAGGACTTAATATCTTTAATAAAGCTTTTACCAACAAGAAATCCTCCTGATTTACTAGTAGTAGCACCTATCTCTGACTGACCAAAATAATTATAATTATTAATCCAATCTTTATCATCTTTATTTTTTTTACTATTCCAAGTAGCGTCAAACTCTAAAGCAAATGATTCATCATAAACGGAATCATAAACATAAGATACATTTGTTGCATGTCTTGGAGTCTTTGTTTTCTTATCTATATAGTATTTAACAAAAGTAGGAATACCTAAATAGTTTGAAACAGCAGCAAAGATATTGGCATAACCAGCACAGACTATTTCTTCTTCTTTTAATACTCTACTTAAATCTCTTGATGCTAAAAGAGCATCATCATCACTTTGTTTAAAGATTCTTTCTCTAATTAAATCATATAAAAGCATCTGACTTTCTATTTCTGATAATGAAAATCTATCGATATTATTTTTCATTATTTTTATTATTTCTCTTGTTTCGTTAAACTCTGATAAAGAAACTAAATCGATATTATATTTATAATTTATTAGTGGTTCGGCTTTAAATTTTATCTTGTTTAGATTATTAATTTCTTCTTCATTTAATGAATTTATATCAAGTATAATTTCTCCATCTATTTTTCCAAAAAATATTTGGTAATCACTTATTTCTTTAAAATTATCAAATTTAATATTAAAATAGTTAAAATCCTTTAAAGTAAAGCTTTTCTCTAAAGTCTTATCAATAAAACTAATTATTTGTTTATTTTTGTTTATTTCTTCAATAATTTCTAAATCTTCTTGAGAAGTTAATCTATCAGTTTCGGTGATATTTGCTTCTCTATATTCTCTGTTTTCTAACTTATAATTATTGCTGATTAAAATAGCATCTATATTATTTCTAATAGAGCTTACAATATAAACTTCATTCAAATCATAAATAATAGATTCTTTAGCGTTTGTATCAAAAATAATGTTTAACTTCATAATATCTACCCTATTTAAAGTATAACATAGAAATCTTTTGAAACGCAAAAAAAACGCTTAGAGCGTTAATTTTTTTTAGTTTTAGCTTTAGGCTTTGGTGCTTTTTTTGTTTCTTCAAGTTTATTAGCTGTATTATTAAGTAGCTCGATTGTTTTATCTCTTACTTCAGCTGCTGCTTTTTGGAGAACTGGAGTTCCTTTTTCAAGAGAAAGTTTATATAGTTCTTCAGCTTTATTTCTAATATTTAAAGCTTGTTTTCTAGCAATCGCACCTATTTTTTCACTATCTAAATCCATAAGTTCTATTTTTAATTCATCAATTTTTTCAGAAATAGTTTCTTTAACATCTGAGACTTCTATTTCTTTAGCCTTTTCCATTAACTCACTTAATTTATCCATTAAATCTTTTCTAGTTTCAGATCCTTTTTTTGGTGCGAATAATAGACCTAGGCCCGTGCCAATAAGTAAGCCCGTAAGTATTCCACCTTTTCTTTTTTTACTCATAATCATCTTCGTCCTTTCCACTTAATCCAAATATTTTATTTACTAGTGATACAACTGAGTCAACAACTTTAATACTAAAAAAATTCAATTTTTCTGAAGCGAAATTAAATATTTTAAATATTCCATTTAAAGCATCGACTTTGTCTTTAACATCTTCAATTATTTTATTTACTTTATCTACTGTTATTATAAGCTTAACTCCTAAAATAATTACAATAACAAGTAAAATAATTAGTAAAAAGTAAATAATTATTGGTAGTACTGCTGCTAGTGCTTCCACTTTCATTCCTCACTTTCTTTTTTATCTTCATACATAGAATCTATTAAATTAAATAAATCTGTTTCAATAGTGTTTTCTATGTTAAGATCTTTTTCATCACTATATGGCTGATCTGGTAGTTCATCATCAATAACCTGCTTAATTTCTTCTTTTTTAAGAGGTTTTTCTTCTTCATGCATTAATATTTCATCTAAGGTTTTTAAAGGTTCTTCTACCTCTTTAACAGGTTTTTCAGCTTTAGGACTTTCTTTTTTAGAATTAATACCATAAGCTTTTTTTCTTACCTCATCTAAATTAGGTCCTTTAACACCAATATCCGTTTTAACGATAATATCATCTTTACTATAATTTTGATCAAGTATTCCATATACTGGTGATATTATCGGTGTCGGTTTAAACTTCTCTTTAGATTTTTCTGGTTCTTCACTAAACATTCTCGAAAAATCTCTTACATCTGATTTGACTGTTTCTTCTTCAAATTTAAAACTACGATTACTTCTTGAAACTCCCTCGTCAACATCTAATGGAAAATTAAATGTTGGATCTGATTTCATTAGTTCTCTTTCTGATAATTCTTCTTTTGGAATCTTAATCTCTTTAATAGTATTTTCTTCCTCAAATTTAGGAATTTTAATTTCTTCTTCTTTTTCTTTTTTAGTTATAACTGGTAATTCTTCTTCAACATCAAATAAGACATCTTTAAGCCTTTTAAATACTCCCACGCGTATACTCTCCTTAATTAATTAAATCTGGATCCGGTATGTCATCATCATATTTATCATATTCTTGAACATACTCTACATAATTACTATCTCTACCTCGAACTTCAAATATATTAAGTGCTTCTTCATTAAAATCAAGGATATCTTCACCCATCATATTTTGAATAATATCATCATTATATTTGATTGTAGATAGTATAACTAGTGAATTAACTATTCCTTCTTTTAAATAATTAATGTCTACTATTAGTTCTATTTTAGCATAATTATACATTATTTCAATTAAATATTTATCATTTTGTAAATTAACTTCTAAATAACCCTCTTTATCTTGATAATTAATAATTTTACTTAAATAACTATTCTCATTTAAGGTATATTCTTTTTTTATATTATTATAGTAACTAACAAGATCAACATATAAATAATACTTATATCCCTTTGATGTTATTTTCTCATTTAATTCCTTTACTTCTCTAGAAACTAAATTTGGAGGCAAATAATATTTATATCCAGTTCGGTAAGTATTAGTTAATTCTAATTTACTTTCTACTATTTCATTAATTAATTTATCTTCATCTGACTTATCTATATTGGTACAGCCAGTAATAAGTAAACATAAAGCTAAAATTAATAATATTTTTTTCATATGCACCGTCCTATTTAATTATAGCAAAGATATTAATATATTTAAATCTTTTTATTTGCATGTAAATAATTTATTGTTTCGCCTTTTTCTGAAAACTTATTTTCATATTCAGTTAAAACATTAAATAAATCTTCTTTATGTAAATCAAGTGATACTCTTTTTAAGGTATAACCACACTTACTAAAAGAAGTAAGTGAATAAGCAAATAATGATTTATTATCAGTCTTTTGATAAATATTTATATGTTTAGCAAAGATAGTTTCATAAAGCGCAAGAAAATTAGGACTAGTAAGTCTTCTTTTCTCGTGACGATTCTTAGGCCAAGGATCAGAGAAATTTAAATAAAGAGCCTCTATTTTAACTTTGATATATTTATCTATCTCCCTTGCATCAATTTTCATAAATCTTAAATTGTTAGGTAGCTCATCTATTTTTTCTAGTGCTCTTACTAAGACTGATTCATATTTTTCAATTCCGACAAAGTTAATATTTGGAAAAGCACTTGCCATCCCAATTAAAAAATCTCCTTTACCTGTGCCTATTTCTAAATGAATAGGATTATTATTAACAAAAGTATTTTGATTCAAGTTTTTAATTACTAGGGGATGTGATGAGACAATCACCTTTGCATTTTTTACATTTCTTAAGCGCATATTATAACTCCTTTATAAACATTTATCCTAAATATACATATAATAGTCTAGAGGTGATGAAGATGAAAAAAAATAGAAATGCTTTTTTTGAAAGCTCTGGTTATGGTAATATTAACCCTGGAATGATGCAACAACCAAATATGATGCAACCAGGTCAAATAAGCAGTAATGCCAACTTTTATGCCGGTCCTCCCCTTAATCAAAATATAAATCCAGGTGGGATGAGTGCGGTTCCAGCAGATATTGACTCAAGACTTGCAAAAATAGAAAGACAAATTAATAGATTAGAAACAAGAATTAATAAATTAGAAGGTGATACTGGAGGCGCAGTTTATCCAGAAAATGATTATAATTATTCAAATTCTATGTATATGGTCTAACTTTTTGTTTTGATTTTAAACTTACCAAAGGTGAGTTTTTTTATGATCTTTTCTAGATCTCGACCACCAAATATATATTGAGGTATTTTCATCTTAATACTAATTCCTAAATAAATTATTCCCCCAATTATAGCATTTATTAAAATTACTTTAACAGCATCTGTCCGACTATAAACATTAAATGGTAAGAACATATTTATTACAAGTAATACTCCTGTCATAGCAAGAGCTGGAACCATTAATTTCAAAACTTGTTTAATTGTTTCTTTATATGATAATTTATGTTCTAAACTAATAGCATGAAGGCCAATATAAATTGATATTATAAAACTAATTAAAGTAGATGCTAAAGCTCCATAATAAGCGCCAATTCCGATATAATTACATAAAATCATTAATGGAACATTAAGGACAACCTTAAATAGAAAACCAAAAATGCTTGATTGATAAACAGCTTTATATTTATTTAAACTTTGCAGTGTTGAAGTGACAATCATATAAAGATTAGCAAATAAAGCAGTAAATATTAATACTCTTAATATCTCTCCCCCATAATGATTAATATTATAGAACACCGTCCAAACAGGAGTTGCTAAAATAGATAAACCAAGGGTTAGCGGAACTGATATATAAATTATCATTTGTAGTGACTTATTTATTTTATGATTTAAATCATCCCAATTTTTCTTAGTATATGCCTCAACTATTGAAGGTATTAAACTAACAGTCATTCCCATAGCAATAGAATTTACTATCATACAAAGCTTGCTACCCCAAGTAGCTATAGCACTTGTAATAAACTCAGCATCACTTGCTGTATACCCTAAATGATCTAGTGTTCTTAGTATTAAAACCATATCAACAAAATTATAAATACTATTAACTAGATTTATAATAACAAATGGAGTTGCATATATAGCAATTTTTTTAATTATTTCTTTATTTGTAACTGGATCTTTTTTATATGATTTATTTAAATTTAAAACTTTTTTATTTCTGCGAATGCTTCTTTGCAGATAAATATATGCAACAAGTCCCCCAACAAACGCTCCAAAAACAGCTATTCCCACAGCTAAAGTAAGACTTGAATTAAAGACTTTATAAGCAAGGTATGATCCTATTAATATCACAAATATTCTAACTATTTGTTCAATTAAATTAGAATTGGATGACGGTGTTATATAGTTATGTCCTTGTAAAAAACCTTTAGTTACACTTAAATGAGGAATTATTAAAATAGCAAAAGATACACATCTAATTACAAATGTAACATCTTCTATTGTATTACCACCTGATAAATTACCAAGAATTAAAACCGCAAGTTCCTTTGCAAAAACAAATAAAACGATAAAAGAAGCAATCGATATATAACCAATATATTTCTTACCTAGTTTAAAAGCTCTAGTCTTCGCCTCTGTCATTCCTAAAGCATTATATTCACTTATTATTTTACTAATAGCACTAGGAATACCAGCTGAAGATATACTTAAAAATATTAAATAAATATTATAAGCATAACTATATAAAGCTCCACCTTTTGAACCAACAATTATATAGAAAGGAACAACATAAATCATCCCTAATATTTTAACTAATATTACGGATGCAGTTGCGATAAACGTCCCTTCAATAAAACTGTTCTTCTTCATTTTATGTCACTTTCTAATCTCTATAAATAACTAAAGCTGAAAAACAATATATTTGTTCTTCTCCATTAGTTGTAATAGCAACGCTATATTTAATATCTAGTAGATCTAATATATCACTTAAAAAGCTATTTATAGCGTTCTCTAAATCCTTTTCATGGGATTCGTCAAATACTTTAACTTTCATATGTCCTCCTATTTTTAAGAATAACATTTTCAAAAGTTAAATTTTGTCGTTTTTCTAAATTTAAATCATCTGATTTATACCTATAATTATATCTAATACAAGAATATAAATCGACTTTATAATAAATTGTTGACATTTGTTTGTCATTTATGCAAATATAACAAGATAATAGTATTAAATATTTAACATATAATAAGAGATATAGAGTTAGCCCATACATTTTATTCTCTCTTATCAAGATTATTTAAATAAGGTTTGACTAAGTCATAAATATCATCAGAAATATCTTCTACTTTTCTAACCTTATTGTCTTTAGTACAATTAATTAAATCAAAATTATATCTTTCTTTCATTAAAAAGTAAGTTTCCTCAGCATTTATTAAATGGTTCTTATCTTTTTCAGCTCCATCTAACGCTTCACTTCTTCCTTTTCTTAAAACCTCGCCTGCTTCATATGGCATATATAAGAAAATAACCTTATCTGGTTTTGGTAGTTCTAGTAAGTTGAATTCTAAATGTTCAAGCCATAAAAGCATTTCTATTTTTTCTTTTTCCGAATTAAATTTAGCACCTTGATGTCCCATATTAGATTCAACATATCGATCTAAGATAACTGTTGTGCCACTAGAGAGTTTATCAGTTATTTTTGAAATGTTATAAGCCCGGTCAGCTGCATAATAAAGCGCGGCTACTTTTGGTGGAATCTTAGTGGTTCCTTCTGGGAAAGTACATTTTCCATAATCTGGCTTACCTAAAATATTTCTAGCTATTATTTCTCCAGTTGGAGTATCATACATTGGAAAAGATAAATACTCGGCTTTAATACCACTTGCATTTAATCGCTCGACTAACTTAGTTGATTGAGTCTTTTTACCAGAACAATCAGTTCCTTCAATTACTATTAACTTACCCATCATTTACATTACTTCCTTATCTTCTATTTTTTTCTTAAATCTATATAACTTAGCAGGTTTATTCCCATCAAACTGTTCCGATTTACCAGTATCATCTAAAATATTTAAATTGAGCATCCGCTTGCGAAAGTTTCTTCGATCAAACTGTTTATTTAGAATTGCTTCATATACTTTCTGAAGTTCTGGAATTGTTACTGTATCAGGATATAAAGCTTTTAAAATATTAGAATTAACTATTTTCTTTTGTAATTCTTTTAATGCCTCAGCTAAAATTTCTTCATGATCAAAACCAAGAGATGGTATTTCATCAAGTGCAAACCAGTTTGCATTTGATGTAGTTTTTGTTTTCCTTAAAACATTTACCCTTTTCGAATCAAGTACGCCAAAAAAACAAACTGCAACCATTCTCATTACTGGACTTCTATCAACTTTACCAAAGGTTTTAAATTCCGTTATATTAATATTTTTAATTCCTGATTTTTCTTCAATTTCTCTTAAAGCACCTGGATATAAATCTTCATTATTATATAAAGCTCCCCCTGTTAAAACCCAGTATCCAGCAAAAGGTTCATTTGTTCTTTTAACAAGTAAAACTTTAGTAATGCCTTGCTCAACTGTGAAAAGAGCGGTTATAACATGAATACCTTGATTTTTATAAAGTTTATTTTTTACTTCCATTTTTATTCTTTCTCTTTCTTAAACAGTTAGAGCATAGAGCTATATAATTCTCATTACCAACTAATATATCATCAAGCTTTTTTCCATCATAATATGTATAAATAGCGTCTCTGTTGCAATCATTACATGAAGCAGCTTTAACAACTATTTGATCAGAAAGCTGCTAGAATATTTGGCATTATACCAAACAATTCCTGTTCACTAGTTAAATTTAAACCAGCAATAAAGATATCAATATCTTTTTTTATTGATAAATCAAGTAAAACTTTAACATCATCAGCTAAAAAATTTGCCTCATCAATAAAAATAGTCGTAATTCTAGCATTGAGATACTTTTTTATTTCCTTTAAGTCTTTTATTAAAATCGCTTTTATTTCTTTACCACTTCTTGTTTTAACTACTCCATAATCTCTTGTATCAATAAAAGGTTTAAATAATAGTATTTTACTTTTATGATATTTTTTATCATATTCATCTAATAATTCATTAGATTTACCACTAAACATTGGTCCGGTTATTACTTTAATCATTACTACTCCTATGTGTATCTTCTTACACATTAATCATATAATGATTAAAAAAGTAAGTCAAGAAAAAAAGTCTCTAAAAATAGACTTTTGTAAACTTAATTAAAACACTTTAAATATTTGCGGGTAATTTATTTTCAATCTCTATTTAAAATTATATCCACATGAAATACAATATTTATTTAAAATATCATTAGGGGTTCTGCATTCTGGACAAAATTTTTGCGTTTTATGTAAGTTTAAATCAAGTACTTCAACTTCTGTTTTTTCACTTGGCGACATATTAAATGCGTCTATATTTTCTTCTTTTTCCGGTTTCTTTATTTCCGTGTTATCTGTAAGTTGTTCCTCAATTCTTGAAGACTCTTTAACAACAAAAGTGTTATATTCACTTTCTTCTTCATTTATTTCTTTTTTCTTAAATATTTTATTTAAAAACTTCATATAGACTCCAATCTTTTTTTAACTTATCTTGATTACTTTTCTATCTAAATAAATATTACCATAAAAATAGATTGAATACAATCAATCTATTTAATAACAATACTAACTATTTTCTTAGGTACTATAATGATTTTTACTATCTCTTTATTTTCAAGATGTTTTTTAACATTATCTTCTTCGGTTGCCAGAGTTTTTATCTCTTCATCACTCATATCTTCAGTAATAGAGATAGAAGCTCTCAACTTACCATTTACTTGAACTCCAATTGAAATAGAAGTACTTATTAGTTTTGTTTCATCATATTTAGGATATTTTTGATTATGAATACTAAATTCATTCTTTAAAGTTTCACACCATAATTCTTCAGTTATATGCGGTGCGAAAGGTGCAAGTATCAAAAGTAGTTGTTCGATATAATATTTAGGTATTCCCTTACTCTCATATTTAACCAGGATATTTGTATATTCCATAATTCTTGCTATTGCTGTATTAAACTGAAAATTAGTAGTATCTTCAGTAACATTTTTAATCGTATAATGAAGACTTTTTTCAAGTTCAGGTATTTCTTTTATTTCATCTTGATAACTTTTAACTAATCTTTCAATTTTATTATAAAATTTATTAATCGCAATTATTCCATCATCTGTCCAAGGACCACCATCAATATAATTAAATCCAAACATTAAATAATTTCTTAAAATATCAGCGCCATATTCATCAACAATTGGATCAGGCGTGACCGTATTACCTCTACTTTTACTCATTTTCTCGCCATCAGAACCTAGGATAATACCTTGATGAACTAAAGATTTAAACGGTTCATCAAAGTTTAAGTACCCTATATCTCTTAATGCTTTAGTAAAAAACCTAGCATATAGAAGATGCATAACTGCATGTTCTATTCCCCCAACATATTTATCAACTGGAAGAATTTTATTAATTATATCTTTATTAAATGCTTCTTTTTTATTACTTGCATCGGGATATCTTAAGAAATACCAAGATGAACAGACAAATGTATCAAGAGTATCACACTCTCTTTTAGCATCCTCACCACATACTGGGCATTTAACATGCATAAACTCTTTTGATTTCTTTAAAGGACTTTCTCCATCAGGAGTAAATTCAGCATCTTTGGGAAGCAATACTGGAAGATCAGCATCAGGTACTGGAACCATTCCACATTTATCACAATATATTATTGGAATCGGAGCTCCCCAATATCTTTGTCTAGAGACAAGCCAGTCTCTTAATTTATAATTGATAGCTCCTTCTCCAATTTGCTTTTTTTCTAAATACTTTGTTATTTCATTTATCGCGTCTTCTTCATTAAGTCCATTGATTAGAGCTGAATTAATATGAATGCCATCGCCAATATATGCTTTTTCTTCTCTAAATTCAAAAGCAGTTTTATGAAGTTCATCTTTTACTTCATCTAAAATTGTTTTTAAGCTTGCCCACTCAACTTTAAAATTATTTTCTTCTTCACTATCTAAATCCTGATCTATTTTTGTTTCATCTATTAGTTCAAAATAAACTAAATCACAATCTATATTATAAGCTTTATCTTTATTAAAAGCATAGTAATGATGATTGACAGGAAAAGACTGATGCATAAATTTTAAATTAATATAACCGGTTTCTTCTTTGATTTCTCTAATCGCGCATTCTAAAGCAGTTTCGTTTTCGAATATTGTGCCGCCAATAAATAATCTGCCGCCAAGATTTCCCCAATTAATCGTTAAATACTTACTGGTTTTAGGATTATAAACAACAGCAACAATACTTTTTTTAGTTGTTTCATTTTCCCTTGTCTTACCAGTTATTTTTTGCACAACAGGAATAATTTCTAAGTTAAATTTTTTAGCAAATTCAAAGTCTCTTTGATCATGGGCTGGTACCGCCATTATCGCGCCAGTTCCATAGGTTGCTAAAACATAGTCTGCAATCCAGATTGGGATTTTTTTATTACTAATCGGATTAACTGCGTAACTCCCCGTAAAAACTCCGGTTTTTTCGCGGGCAGTACTAGCTCTGTCAATTTCACTTTGAATTGATGCAGCTTTTTGATATTCAAGAACTTCATTTTTTTGCTCTTTAGTTGTTATTAAATCTACTAAATCATGTTCAGGTGCTAGCACGCAGTAAGTTGCTCCATAAAGAGTATCAGCTCTAGTTGTAAAAACTTTAAATGATTGATCAGTACCATCTACTTTAAAAACTACATAAGCTCCCTTACTTTTACCAATCCAGTTTCTTTGCAAGTTTTTAGTACGCTCTGGCCAGTCCAAATTATCTAAGTCTCTTAAAAGTTCCTCAGCATAGTCAGTTATTTTAAAAAACCACTGACTCATTTTCTTTCTAACTACAACTTCAGCACATCTCTCACACTCACCGCTTACAACTTGTTCATTAGCAAGAACTGTATTACAAGATGGACACCAGTTAACTGGTGCTTCCTTTTTATAAGCAAGTCCTTTTTTATAAAATTCTAAAAATAGAAACTGCGACCATTTATAATATTCTGGATTAGATGTATCTATTTCATAATCCCAGTCATAAGTGGCCCCAATGTTTTTAAGTTGTCTTTCCATAGTCTTAATATTTTGTTGAGTTGACTTTTCAGGATGAATCCCTGTTTTAATCGCATAGTTTTCAGCGGGTAGACCAAAAGCATCAAACCCCATTGGATGAAATACATTATAGCCTTGCATTCTTTTAAGTCTTGCCCAAGAGTCAGTCACTCCATAGTTCCACCAATGTCCCATATGAAGATTAGCACCAGAGGGATAAGAAAACATCTCTAAACAATAAAGTTTCTCACCACTTGCATGAGGATTAAACTTATATATTTTCTCTTCTTCCCATTTATCACGCCATTTTTTTTCAATTTCATTTATATTTTCCATTATTTACCTTCTTTCTTTTACAAAGTACTTTACCAATTAAGCCATATATTAAATAAATAAATATCATTAATAAGGCAAAGCCAATTGTAATCTGCCATATATAATCATCTGATACAATAGTTGTAATTGTTGCAACCCCTGCTATTATTAAGCTATTTACTAAAACAAATACTAAACCGAGCTTTTCTTCATTCATTTCTTTTTTAGATAGATTAAATTTAGATCTGAGTAATAAAAATTCTCTTGACTTTTTTAAAGTACCTTTCTTTTTTTTGATAAAGTAATTAATTAATAAAATAATAAATATACTTACAAAGGTTATTAAAAAAAACATTAAATCTTCCATAAGTCCTCCTTATAAAAAATCGCAGTTTTTCTAAAGGACGAAAAACCGCGGTACCACCTTAATTGGATCTTTAAACTGATAAAGGAGTTAACCTAGTACATCCAAAAGTAAGTTCATAACTTTAATATATTAACATTTCACCAATTGTTAACTCTCTTTAAACATTAAATATTATTACTACTCTTTTTTCTTCTGCTTAAATGTATTATATTAAATTTCCGCAATATATTCAAGTAATTTTATAAACATTTTTATATATTTACTATTTAATCCTTTTGTTCTAAATTTTTTAATTTTAATTCTTTTAGTTTTAATTTCAGCATCACTAAATAAAACACTAGCAATCTCTTCTTTTAAACTGGTTTTAATTTGTAAATCAGATATTATCGTATCAATGTCTTCATTTATTATGCGCTCTGCATCTATTTCAATATCTATCCCTTTACAGTTGATTGATATTTGTTTATTAGATGCGGCACCTTCTACTTCGACTATAAAATCATTACCATCAATATATGATTTTACTTCTTCCTTTTTAGAATCACCTATATAAATAATCACTTCATCAGCTTTCCTAGTATTTCTAAATCTAATTTTATAAAATCTTTTCTGAGGAACAATGCCACCTTTACCTTCAGTAGGTCTAATAATAACAGTAAAATTATTAACTTGATAATTATAATCGATATCAGTTATTAAATACTCGCCATCTTTATATAAAGAAGAGATGCCATCATCTTCATATAATTTATAAGTACTACTCTTTCCTGGAAAAATATGTATTTCTAATTTTTCTGGAGCATCAGTATTATTTATATCATTATCATCTAAAATAGATAAAGGGATAATTGTTCCTTTTTTAGCAAAGACAGGATAATCTTCATCTTTAAAAAATGATACATATCTTTTGCCGCCAACATATTTTTTACCACTTTTAAAGTCATACCAAATTCCATTTGGCAAGAAAATACGGTGAACTGTTCTATTCATAAGTAAATCTTTTTTATTTGTAATAGGGGCAATAAACAGCCCCGTTCCAAAATAATATTCATTTTTATAAAGTGGTTCATCATATATCTCTGGATATTTATAATAGACTGGTTGAATAAGGGGAAGACCCGTTTTAGCATATTTATAGCCTTCTGTATATATATAAGGAATAAGACGATGACGAAGCCTTAAATATTCTTTAACAATCGCAAAAGTTTTAGCATCCCATAGCCAAGGTTCTCTTTTATAATAATGACTTTCAGCTGCTGACAATCTTAAAATCGGACTAAAAACACCTAACTGAACAAAACGAATATACATCTCACTATCTTCTATTCCGTCTAGATATCCGCCAATATCATGACTCCACCAACTCATACCAATATTTGAACTTGTTAAGTTATATTCAGGAATCATATTTAAATTATTCCAGCTAACTTTAGTATAACCAGAATAGTGAACTGGATAATTATGAGCACCACATCCCCCATTTCTGGAAAGAATCATTCCTCTTTTAGTACGATCTTTTTTATAATCTGTAAAGTGATAATGATTAAGTGCTCTTAAAGTAAGTAAATCTTTAGGGTTATAATAATCTATCCAGTAAAAATCAACACCAATGTTATTAAGTGGCTTTATAAGCTCATCTAAATAAGCAGATAAAATTCCTTTATTAAATGCATTAAAAGGAATTACACCATCAGTATTAATTCCAGCTGATGTTTTAAATCTTTCATAAGATATTTCATTAGGTGAAATCCCTCCAGTTGGATCAATATTTAAACCTAATCTAATTTTTTTAGCATGCAAATTATCAATCATTTTTTTAGGATTATCAAAAAGCTCATAGTTAAAAGTAAAACCAGAATATGTATCTTCATATAAAATACGCCAGTACTTACTTAAAAGGATAATTGATAAAGGAATATTACGGCTATTAAAATCCCAAACTAACTGTTCAAGCTCTTCTTTAGTATAAGGATAATCTTTATTCCACCATACGCCTAAAGAATAGCGAGGTACTAGTGGTGGTTTACTAGTTAATTTATAATAATCTCTTAAACAAAAACCAAAGTCTTTACGATATAAAAAAACATAGATATCAATTCTTTTATCACTACGACGACCAAGCGATCCATCTTTATTAAAGATTAAACTTTCTGAATCATCAAGTGAAACAAAACCATCAGTTGAATATAAACCTTTAGTATAATTAACATTACCATCTGAGTTATCTAAACTATAACTAGTACCTTTAAAGTTACGGGCCTCAGGATGATTATAATACCAAAATTTATCAGTATTAATTAAGGATATTTTTAAATTTTGATCAGGTGTTACTTTAGAACCAATAAATGGTTTGTTTTTAGTATACTCTAGTTTAAAATACTTTGTCGAAATAACTAGAAAATCTTCATCTTCTTTTTTTAAATATTTTGGAACACTAAAACGTCTAAACTTTACTAATTCAGTTGGTCTATTTTCAAAAGTACCTGTTTCGCTATATTCTAGACGCACTAAAACATCACTTAAAATAGTGATTCGATATTTCTCTCCAGAAATGATTGCCCCATCTATTGAACTTGCATCTTCATAATTAGGAACTGAAAAATGTGGTTTTAAACTAGCCATATTCCTTACCCTCTTTATTATCCTAATAATAACATATTTTATTTAAGACAGCAAGAAGTAGTACCACCATCTATGCATTTAAAAATGCACTTAACTTAGTTAAGTACACTTATTAAAAATTTAAGGATTTAAGTATAATTTTTTATCAAAGACACACTTAATTGGAAAGTCCCAATTATTTTTAAGACGCACAACGCACGGCAGGCCGAAACGAGCTGTTCACACCGGCAGCACCAACACTGCTGCCGAAGTAGAACGGCCCTGCATTGGCAGCACTATTACTGAAGTAGCCACCTCGATTGAACCAGGGATTGAACGAATACGGTATGTAGCTAGCATCTCCGTACCAGCTACCAGCTGTTGTTCCTTCCCAGCTTGTTCCATTATGTCTAGCAGCATCGTAACTGGTTTCATATACGGCATCACCATAAACATTAGTATCATATGCCATTCCAACACCACCGAGTAAATCTTCTTCTTTTGTATAGTATCTATTTATATATTTTGAATTTATATTATTTAATGTTTCTGTTAGAAAACCGCTTGATGCTGAAATATTATTGTAATTTCCCATTACTCTTTCATAAGCACCGCCACTCATATCATATACCCCATAGATATTGTGAGTAGTACTAGCATTTGCGCCATTTGTTGTATTATATTCTACGCATGTTGATTCATTTGATGCATCAACGCCTTCACCAGAGCAACCTGTACGATACTCATTATATGCGTTATTCCATATTTCTAAAGTGTCGGCGCCATATAATGACTTAGATAAGTAGGCCACTGCTCCCCACTCGAGGTTAGTTAGCATATGAGGATCGACTTCCTCTGGTTCGCAACCATAGACTGGATTAGTTTTCATGTTTAAAGTTGCATCAAATGCATTACTATTATTTATGCAACGCCAGCTTGTTGCATTGGGAATAATTTTAACGGTTTTTGTTGAAACATTATCGGCAGCATCACACGAGCCAGTTATTGTTGCTACACTTTCAGCGGCAGGTTGGCTCGAATTTAGCTACCCAAAAACCAAGTTCTGATCCTTCTGTTTCAAATGCTGGATGTAGAAAATGATGCATTGCAGTATCTTTAACCCCCGGATTGTATCCAGTTGTTTCGATAGTGGTGCTACTGTCATTTTCTATTGTATCTTCTTTTAGGAATACTACATCGATTGTGCCAGTTTCACTTGAGTGATAACCGTTAGTTATTTTATAAGCATATCTGGGTATCCATACCCAGTATGAGCCATCGGCTGTTTTAGCATTGGCCCACCTTTTATTATTATAATCATACTCTGTTGTTTCTATTTCCTTAAATTCATCATCCCATTTTACTGGGGTCATCCCCGTAAATAAGACGGGTTTATTTACACTTTTTGCCTTATCATAAGGAATATTATTATAATCAAAGTTCTCTACTATAACATGGGCTTTGATTTGTTTTTCTTGATTCTCATTTTGATCATAGTTCTCATTTGGAAAGTATAGTTCTAAATTATAAGTATGAACTTTATCAGTCGAAGTTGGTACTGTGAAATTACCATAACCTAAAGGATATGTTCCTTCACCACTTCTTATATTAGTAAGTACATTAATAGATGATGCAACATTTCCACTA
>JAQVWT010000065.1 GCA_028709545.1 Bacilli bacterium | reverse complement strand
TGGCGAAGAAAGTCATATCTATAACTTTAGAATGTGGTTAAGTGGAGAAGATGAAACCATCTGGATTGATGACTCAATAAAAGATCAAAGTCTATCAGTAAGATTATCTATAATAGGAGTTACAAAAACCGAACCAAGTGATCTTTTAAATGAGAGAATACTTGCTCAAGGTGGAGGAAAAGTGGCAATTGAGGCCAAAGGAGACCCTGATTTTTCCAAAATAGCTACTTTAGATGATACAGGACTATATGCAGCCGAAGATGAGTATGGAACTTCATATTACTATCGTGGAACCAAAGAACTAAAGAATAATTTAATTTGGGGAGGATTCCAGTGGAAGATAGTCAGAATTAATGGTGATGGCTCAATAAGACTTATATACAATGGCACCGAGGCTCAGTTTAATATAAATGGCACAGTCAACGATACTGGAGAAGATACTCATATCGGAACCTCAGGATGGAACCCTAATTATGATGCCAAGTATGCTGGTTATATGTATGGTGGATTAAAGGGGGCAGCATCCACCCAAAGACATGGGGAAATCTCAGCTGCCGCAACATATAATGAGACAAACAGTACAATAAAAGTAGCGTTAGATGATTGGTATGAGGCTAATATATTAGATAAACCATTTGAATCAGATATAATAGATAATCTATTTTGTAATGATCGCATGCTTCAAAGTGAAGTAGGTGGAGATGCCACTGGCCCTGGCTATGGGCATGATAATGGAGCTACACATTATGCTGCACGCCAACGTCTAAATACAACAACAAACCCTAGTTTGAAATGCGGGTTAAAGAATGACCGCTTTACAACAAATGATATAAGTATAGGTAATGGAGCCTTAACTCATTCAGTAGCTCTTTTATCAGCCGATGAAACAGCGGTTGCTGGATTACGAAATAATTCGACTAATTCTAATAACTATCTATATACAAACCAAACATATTGGCTATTTTCACCCAATGTCAAGTCTTCAGCAGACGCTGTTTACATGTTTTGTGTGCTTTCTACTGGGCAGCTCAATACATTTTATACGAGCGGCGGTCAAGGCGTCAGGCCTTCACTTTCCATATCTCCTAGCATTGAGGTATCTGGCGAGGGGAGTGCTACTGACCCATTTGTAGTAGTCACTACACCAACTTTAAGAGATTCAATTTTAGCTCAAGAAAGTGGTGGACCAGCAATGATAGAAGCAAAAGATACACCAGACTTTAATGTTATTAATGGTACAAATGGAATATACGCCGCACCAGATGAATATGGTATGTCCTACTATTATCGTGGAACCAAAGAACTAAAGAATAATTTAATCTGGGGAGGATTTCAGTGGAAAATCGTCAGAATCAATGGTGATGGGTCAATAAGACTTGTTTATAACGGAACAGAGGGTCAGTTTATCTCAAAAAGTTCTGTGAATGATACTGGAGAAGAGACGCAAATAGGCACATCACCATTTAATGAAACTTACAATGATGATGCTAAATATGTCGGATATATGTATGGAGGATTAAATGGGGAGGCATCTACCCAAAGAAATGGGTTAATTTCAACAGCAGCTACTTATAATAAAACATCAAGTACAGTGAAAGGAGAAATTGACTCATGGTATCAAACTAATATATTAGATAAACCATTTGAGTCTCAAGTAGTCAATAATTTATTTTGTAACGATCGACAACTTCGAAGTGAAATAGGAGGAGAATCTACTGGTTTGGGTTATGGGACTAGTGCGACACGATATGCCGCATATCATCGACTAAATACACTAAATCCAAACAAAACACCAACCTTAAAGTGTGGATTACAAAATGATCGTTATACAACCAGTACGGATACTATAATAGGAAACGGGGCTCTTGCTTATCCAATCGGGTTATTAACAGCTGATGAACTAGCAATGGCTGGAACAGTTAGTGTTCTAGATAATAATAATATCTATCTATATACAGGACAAGATTGGTGGTCACTTTCATCGTGCTATTATAATTTAACCTATTATTCTGTTGTTTACGCTCTAAATTCGCTGGGGGGCTTGCATACTTACGGAACTATCGGCATACGTGGGATACGTCCTTCACTTTCTATTTCTTCTAACGTCAGAGTAACTGGAACAGGCAGTGCAAACGATCCATTTAAAGCTATCTAAACTATTGTCATGAGCATCAAAGTTTTATATACATAAAATACACTAGAAAGGAAAGTGTATTTTTATGTTTAAAACAAATAGTAGATGTGTAGATATGGATATGGGAGGAAATATGTGCTGTCCAACTTCTTTACCAGGTATGGAATGTGAACCAGTTATTGAGTGTCCATGTGAAAGAGTAGTAAATCGTCAAATTTGTCATCATGTTCCTCATATTCAACCAGTTCATACAAGGATTGTAAATCATCATATTTATAACCATTCTTATATGCCACAGTTTACTTGCTGTGAAGAAAATCAAGTATCTCATGTTTATGATCAAAATCCTTGCTGCCGATAAAATGTAAATATAATGTACAACTTATTTTCTAAATGTATATAAGAAGTAAGGCTTGTAGTATATTAATATTGTAGGAGCGTGATAGTTTGATTTATCCATCGATAGATAAAATTCTTAATACTGTTGATTCAAAATATATATTAATTCATATTATATCAACTCGTAGTAAACAAATGCAAGAAACCGGTCATTATCAAATGCCTGAGGTAGAATATCGTTGTAAAAAAGATATTGGTCGGGCACTTGAAGAGATTGAAAAAGGCTTAATTAGATTTTAATTAGCTTTTTTTTATGATAAACTATCTTTAGGAGCAGTTATGGATCAAATCTTGATTAATATTTTTAATAATACCAATTTATCTAATAATTTTAAAAACGGAATTTTTAATGTGCTTAATAAATATCAAGATAAAATGTATGGTTATATATCTGTTGGAGATGCATATTTAATTGCCACATCTCTAGCTGAGCTAGAAAAAGATTTAATAAATATAAAGTTAGATCAAAAAACTATCGATGCTTTTGTTTATGCTTCGATTAAATATTATTGTGATAAAGAAAAAGATAATATTATTGTTTGGAAAGAGATGTATGAAAGATTATTTAAAGATACGCTTTTAAATACTATAAATAGAGTTCAAATATTAAATATAGAAAATCCAAAAACAGAATTAGTGAAATATCTAAAAGAAGCAGCAGTTTTAACTGCTGAACTTTTAGATTTAATGTCTTTAGAAAAACCATATTTAGTATTAAAGAAATATCGAGAAATTATGAATCTATGTCTTTATCAAGGACTTGATCCATCTTTACTAAAAAATGAAGAAGAATTAAAAAATAGATTAGAAAAAAAATATTCATATTATTCTAAAATGAGAAATCCTTTTGAGTATCGTAAAATTATAAGTCAAAGAAAAATTACATTAGAAGATAACTTTAAAGCCGATAATTTTATTTGTTTTGAAACACCTGATTGTGAATCATATGTTATTCAGTATGTTATGCATTTATTAATGAAAGAATATTATAAAAAGACTGGTTATTTCTTAAGACCACTAACTAGAGATATATTTCTATATTATTTAAAAGATATTACAATAGTCGCATATTTATATGATGATGTACCAAAGATGTCTTTAAAATCTGGAAGATTATATTATAACTGGGATGATCCTCATTTTTGGGCAGAAGTTTATAACCCTAAAATGGATTATATAATAAGTGATAACTTTAATTATTTTATTGATGATATAGATAATCCTCATATATTTAAAGTAGTTCCTTTAAATTTTGAAAAAACCTTTTATAAAGGACTTGGAAAAAAAGTTATCTTTACCCCAGAAAAAGATATCGATGAGGCACTTTTTAAATTTTTAAATCATACTAATGATATAAAATTATTAGAACAACTAGAACTTAATTCTCCTGAAAGTAATAATTTAATGACATCCAATAATTTATTTTATTTTAAAGATCCTACAAAAATAGATATGTTAGAAGTTGAAAATTTAGAAGAACATCATTATTTTAATTTAATAAAAAGTAAAATAAATGAAGCATCAAGAAAAAAAACAATAGCTTATATTACTGCTTATAGTAAAAAACATCCTAAGAAAGTAGAAAAAACTTTTCAAAAGAAATTCACTAAAAACTTCACCCCAGAAATTAGACTACCTTATAAAGATAATTAACAAAGGGATTTATTAAAATAGCTCCCTTTTTTTATCAAAATTTTCAATTGAAATAGTTCTTTAAAAATGATAAAATTAAATTAGAAAAACATAGGAGGGCACAAACTTTATGCAGAAAAATAACATCATTTTACCAGCTGTACTAAGTATCATATTACTATTGATAATAACAATAGGGCTATCCTTTGCATATTTCACTGCAAATATAACTGGTAGTGAGGAGACAACTACTATCACTGCTAAAGGTGGTAAAATGGTTATTACCTATGACGGTGGAAGTAATGTTGATGTTGATAATATCGCTCCAAGCAATACTCCATTTGGAACTAAAACATTTACCATAACAGGTTATAATAATACTAATATTGCAATGGGGTATAAAATAAGTTTAGTAGTTGAATCAAATACATTTTCAGACAACGCTATTCAATATAAAATGAT
>JAQVWT010000064.1 GCA_028709545.1 Bacilli bacterium | reverse complement strand
TAATTAAAGATGCTAGTGTTGATGTTATTATGATTACGGGAGATGCTCTTGATACGGCTTTAGTAGTCGCGCGAAAACTTGATATTATGGATAAAAATAGCATTGCTTTAACAAGTAATGAATTTAATAATTTAGAAAGTGAAGATTTAAAAGAAATGCTACCTAATTTAAAAGTTATCGCTAGAGCAAAACCTACCGATAAAAGTAGATTAGTTAAAATAGCTCAAGAAATGAATTTAGTTGTAGGGATGACAGGAGATGGGGTAAATGATGCCCCGGCACTCAAAAAAGCAGACGTTGGTTTTGCCATGGGAAGTGGGACTGAAGTTGCAAAAGAAGCAAGTGATATTGTTATTCTAGATAATAATATAAAATCAATTTCTATGGCTATATTGTTTGGCAGAACCATATTTAAAAATATCCGTAAATTTATTATTTTTCAGTTAACAATTAATATTTGTGCACTTGTTTTATCAATTATCGGACCGTTTATTGGAATCAGTACTCCGGTTACAGTTATGCAAATGCTTTGGATAAATATGATTATGGATACTCTAGCAGGTCTTGCATTTGCTTATGAATCTCCAAGTCTTGAATATATGAAAGAAAAAACAAAACCTAAAAATGAATCTATTATTAATAGTTACATGCTCGGAGAATTATTATTTACTGGAGCTTATTCTGCAGTATTATGTTTACTTTTTTTAAAAATCCCGTTTTTTAAAGAGATTATAAGATATGATTTACATGACAAATATTTTATGACTGCCTTTTTTACACTATTTGTATTTATGGGGATTTTTAATGCTTTTAATGCACGAACAAGTCATATAAATATATTTCATAATTTATATAAAAATAAAGTTTTCATTATAATATTTTTCCTTGTTAGTGTTATTCAAATATATTTTATTTATTATGGAGGAAATGTTTTTAGAACATATGGTTTAACTTTATATGAATTTGCATTTGTTTTAATGCTTGCTTTTACTGTAATACCAGTTGATTTAATCCGTAAAATATATCTTCGTAAAAAAAATAAGCTTGATTATATATAATAACTATAAGCAAAAAAAGACCGTAAGGTCTTAAAGAAATAAGTTCTTTTGCTAGTATCCCATTTTTTTATATTTTTTATATAAGTCTTTAAACCATCTATAATGGACTACTTCCCTTTGACGTAAAAATAAAAGCGGATCAATTAAATCATCATCGTTTGTCATATCAATTAAATGTTCATAAGTGACTCGTGCTTTTTCCTCAGCGGCCATATCTTCTGCTAGGTCAGCCACAGGATTACCTATTGATTGTAGTGATGCAGCTGTAAATGGAATTCCATTGCTATCATTTGGAAAAATACCCATACCGTGCTCAGCATAATTAGCAGAAAGACCATGCTCCATTAGTTCTTCGACACTCGCACCTTTTAAAAGTTGTGTAACCATCGTACATATCATTTCGCAGTGACCCATTTCTTCTACGGCAATATCATTAAGCAGTGCTTTTCCCTCGGCAGTAGGCATTGTAAATTTTTGACTAAAATAACGTAAAAAGGCACCGAGTTCGCCATTTGGGCCACCAAATTGGGTGATTATGTATTTGGCCATTTTGACGTCTTTCCGTTTTACATTAATTGGATAAGGTAATTTTTTTTCATATTTAAACATTATTTAGTCACCTCCCAAGGCCATGGATCTTGATACCACAAATACTCAGAACCAGTATCTTGATTTAATTCAAGAGGCCCATATTTTTCTGCATATACTTCTGATAGCCTACTTGCTTCTTTAGTATATTCTTTAAATAGTTGAAATGCTTTTTGATCTTTAGGATATAAATCTAAATATAAGTTTAAATCATTTTGAGCAAAGCATAATTCTTGGATTTTTAATAATAAATGTTCTTTCTCATTTCGAGCTACTAATTCTCTTGGTTTATAGTTTTTATATGGAATATAAGAATCATAAAACAAATTACCAATATTAAGTCCTTCTTTTGGGTTCAATATATTATTTTTACAATCATGTTTTGCAGAATAATCTTTTACTTGATATTGATTATATATATCTGTTTTTACGTTTTTATTCTCATAATTTTCATATAACTTTAAAAAATAATCATCATCAATATTAATAAACATAATTTTCTCCTTTCAACTTATAATATGTAAAGAGCCCTTAAAGATAAGGGCTCTTTAACTATAAAAGTAATTATTATGTCTATTAAAAAAATTATTGTTAATACTATTGTCCACCATTTTGGTACTTTTTTTAATATTTTTGATAAGTGTGGATATATTAAATATACTGTTAGTGTACTACTAATCCCCCAAATTAAAGCTGTTTCTAAAGAAATATATTTTCCTAAATTATATTTAAATGAGTCATAGTTCCAATATACTTTATTAAATATAAGCTCAATTAAATGTCCGCTAATAAATTCCAAACAACTAAGAATAAGAGCACAACTAACAAAATGAATAAAAATTTTTAATAATTTTTTTTTGGATATATTTTCAATTTTTTTATTAATAAATATAGCAATTAAAATGCTAATACCATATACCGGCGTCCAAGGTAAATAAAGAATCCCACTATTATAATTTTTAATAAATAAAGTCTCTAGTATATAACCGATGATTGAAAAAAAATGAAAAATATTTAAATATATCATAGCATCTCCTATTTTAATATAATCTTTCTAACTTGAAACATACTGTAAATAAAACTTGTGAGGATTGAAATAAGTGTAATTATAAGTTATAATTTTATAGGAGATGATTTATTTAATGGCTATTTTCTTGATTTGTATTAAAATATTTTTTGCAAGAATAGTTGATGTTTGTTTAGGCGCTTTTAGGACGGTTAATGTAGTTAAAGGTCATAGATTTACAGCTGCGATAATAGCATTTATAGAAGTTATAATTTGGTATCTTGTTGTTCGCGAGGTACTAACTCCAACATATGAATCGATATTTATTCCTATTTCATATGCGAGTGGTTTTTCGATAGGGACTTATTTAGGTACGCTTCTAAGTAGTGCTTTTATAAAAGGTTATTTAACTATTAATGTTATATCAGAAAAGATTACTGAGGAAGATGTAAAATTGATTAAAAATGAGGGATTTGGAGTCTCGATTTTAAATACAACTGATAATAAATTATTGTTAATTATTGAAATAAAGAATAAACGTTTAGATCACTTACGAAAATTAATTAAAGAAATGGATGCTGATGCTTTTATGATTATTAATGAAACAAAATATGTTAACAATGGTTTTATAAAGTAAAACAATTCAAATTTAAGAAGAAAATTCTTCTTTTTTTTGTATTTGCATGATATAATTTTAGTAGATAGATAACAATATAAAAATAAGAAATATTGTACTTTCTAAAAATGGTGGTTTTAAAAACTTGTAAGTAAAAGTTACTTATAAAATTTATTGTATAGGAGAATAAAAGTGAAAAAAAAACAAAAAAACAACTATTTAAATTTAATGTTAATCTTAATGGGAGTAATGCTTTTAACTTTAGCGAGTTCTAATATATATAAAAATAGTTTGGAAAACAAAATTAATAGTAGTTATATTTCAAAATATGTAGCTAATATTCAAGCTAATGAAATTAAAAATGCTTCAGTTGAATTCAGTCCAGACACTTTTATATATGTGAGTTATACTGGCGATGAAAGAATTTATAATTTAGAAGTAAAATTAAGAAAAATATTAAGAGAAAATGATTTAATAGATAATTTTATTTTTATGGATGCAACAGATTTAATGGATGAAGATAATTATTTAACTACTCTTAATAAGTCACTTAGCTTAAAAGAAAAAGAAATTAAGAAATTACCAGGAATAATATATTATAAAGACAATGAAATTATTGATTTAATAGATAGTTATAATAATTTAATTGATTCTGGAGATTTTACACAGCTTCTTGAAAAGTACGAAATTGTTAATTAGTTATGATTAATATTGTTTTATTTGAACCAGAAATACCTGGTAATACAGGAAATATTATAAGAACAGCGGTAGCGACTAATTCAAAACTTCATTTAATAAAGCCGCTTGGTTTTAAACTAGATCAGTCATCAGTAAAAAGAAGTGGTGTCAACTATGTTGAAGATTGTACTTATGAAATATATGAAAGTATTGAAGATTTTTTTAAAAAAAATAATGGAAGTTATTTCTTTTTCACTAGATATGGACATAAACCTCAAACAGATTTTAATTTTGCTAATAGAGCAGAAAACATATATCTTATTTTTGGGAAAGAATCAACAGGACTTCCGCTTGGTGTTTTAAAGCAATACTTAAATAATTGTATTAGAATTCCTACAACTGATAAGGTAAGAGCTCTTAATTTGTCTAATGCTGTAGCAATAGCAGTTTATGAAGTTTTAAGACAACAAGAATATCCTAACTTATTATTTGATGAACCACATAAAAGCAAAAGGTTTATTGAAGATAATTAATATTATAAAAAAAAGACTAACAGTCTTAATTTTTTTCTTCAGTAATAATAATTGCACCGGTTGGACATAGACTTGCAATGTTGATTATTTCATCATTTACTGCTGGATTAATAACTCTAGATTTTCCATCATCATCCCACGCAAAAGTATTTTCTGCCATATTAATACATAGCCCACACGCAATACAATTATCTGTTATAATTTCAACTTTTTTCATA
>JAQVWT010000021.1:13402-19579 GCA_028709545.1 Bacilli bacterium | reverse complement strand
TTAAAATTGGTAATTAATTTAAAATTTTGAATACTTGGTTTACCGTTTCTATTGTATCAACTGCCTTATTAAACTTATTTGTTTGCTCTCCTCGATTATATTTTTTATAACTACTTAAAAAAAGCTTATAATTATCACTACTTCTATTTAAGTATTTATACCACTCAGAGTTTTCTTTTAAATACTTAGCCATCTTTTTATCTTTATATATTTTAAACTGTAATTCAAAATCCATTTAATCACCAAAAAATTTTGTGATTGGTCTGGGAGTTTTTATTGGTGAAATCGGGGTTTTACCAACTGGACTTTTAGTTGTCAACTCCTGAATCACATTAATAGCTTTCTGGGCATTATTAATATATTTTTGGACATTATTAATATTTATTCCTTTAACAAGGTTAGTCAGTTCATTAAGTGGAGCTGCTCTTTCATCTGAAACAGGAGAAACATCTTGATATTTACTCCAAACACTATCATTATCTCCATACATATCATATATCTCATAAAAGTCTTGCCAAGTATGTTCTTTGTTTTTTACATAGTTTACGAGTTCAGGTCTAGTGCTAACAAAATTTTTAAATTCTTCTTTTTTATTCATAAAACCACCTATTTCATCTTATTCAAATAGGTGGTTATTTATTATAACTTAAAATCATCAATAAAATTAATTTGTTTAAATTCTTCTTTTTCTTCGGGTTCTATCACAGGTTCTTCTTTTAAAATATATAATTCTTTTTTTAAGAAGAAAGTAACATCTTTTTCTTTAGCTAAAACAGATCCGGTACTAACTAAATCCATAATTGGTATCTCACTATTTTTAATAGTTTTAGTTTTATCTTCATATTTTAAACCAATTATATCTTTAGCAGATGTTAAAAAGGCATTTTGAACTAAATAATTAGTTGATTTAACTTTTTTAAGAATTGTACTTCCTCTTTTGGCTCTAGTTAAATAATTAAGCTCATCAAGTTTTATTCTCTTACCAGTTGACTTATTGGTAAAGACACTTAGATATTCGCTTGTCTCTTTATAACTAATACCAGCAACTACAGAATCTTCTTTTAAATTAATACCTTTAACACCGGCGGCTTTAGGACTAGTAGTGGGAATTTCTCCAGAACTATAATTTAAATAATAACCAGTTTTAGTAATTATTAAAGTATTAGGCTTAGTAAGAGAGACGCCTATAACCTCATCTTGTGGTTTTAGTTTAATAGCTGTATATACTTTTGAGTAGCGGCTAACAATAAAATCATTAAGAATTGTTCTTTTAACCATACCGTTTTTAGTGAAAATAGTAATATCTGGATTAGTCATTGTTTCGTTTACAACATAAGCACCTATTACTTTATCCTCTGGGTTCATCACGACTATATTACTAACATGGACCCCAAGTTCTTTCCATCTACATCCTGGTATTTCATGAACTGGGATATATAAATAATTACCTAGAGATGTAAACACTGCTAGTTTATTTAAAGTATTAGTTTGGATATAACTTATAACAAAATCACCCGGTTTAAGTGCGGTTTCATCCTCACTAGCGCCATATGATTTTTTGCTTACTTTCTTTAAATATCCATCACTTGTTAAAACGAGAATAACATCTTCCTTAGGAATTAAATCTGCCTCATCAATTTTAATTTCTTCAAAAGTAGCACTTATTTCCGTTTTCCTCGGATGTCCATATTCTTTTTTAATATTCCTTAGCTCTGATTTAATAACTGAATTAAGTTTTGATTCATCACCTAAAATCATTTCCAGTTCAGCTATAATTTTTCTTAAAGTCGCAAGTTTTTCTTCTAAGACTGTAACATCAGTATTAGTTAATCGATATAACTGAAGCATAACAATTGCAGTTGCTTGTTCTTCAGTAAAATCATATTCTTTAATTAAATTAGCAATTGCTTCACTTTTATTTTTACTTGCTCTAATAAGGGCGATTACTTCATCTAATATACTAATCGCTTTAACAAGTCCCTCAGTAATATGCATTTCTTTTTTAGCAAATGCAAGATCAAAATTTGTTCTTTTTAAAACAACCTCTTTTTGATGTTCAATATAAGCATCTATTATCGGAATTAAACCAAGAAGTTTTGGTCTTCTGCCAACAATTGTAACCATATTATAGTTATAACTAGTTTGCAGGTCCGTATTTTTTAGTAAGTAATTGATTACTAAATCTTTATCGGCACCAGACTTTAAATCAATTGTTATTCTCAAATTAGAATCTTTATCTGATTCATCACGAACTTCAGCTATTCCATCTAACTTTTTATCAATTCTAATATCATCTATTTTTTTAATTAAATTGGCTTTATTAACTTCAAAAGGAATTTCAGTAATAATAATTTGTTCTTTACCTTTATTTTTAGCAAATTCATATCTTGCTCTAGTTATTACTCTACCTTTTCCTTTAATAAAAGCATCTTTTATTCCATCTGTTCCTTGAATTATCCCCCCACCTGGAAAGTCTGGACCTTTAACAATATCAAGAATAGTGTCCAAATGACAATTTGGACTATCAATTCTTTTAATAACAGCATCCACAACTTCAATCAAGTTGTGAGGAGGAATATTAGTAGCATAACCTGCACTTATCCCGCTAGCACCATTTACTAAAAGATTAGGAAACTTTGCTGGTAAAACAGTTGGCTCAAGAAGGGTATCTGAGTAGTTAGGTGCCATCATAACTGTATCTTTATCAATGTCTTTTAAAAGCTCTTCACTAATTTTAGCAAGTCTTGTTTCGGTATAACGATATGCCGCAGCTGGATCTCCATCAATTGATCCGTTATTACCATCAACTTCTACTAAAATATGATTTTGTTTCCAATTTTGACTCATTCTAATTAGAGCATCATAAACAGAAGTATCACCATGAGGATGATACTTTCCTAAAACATTACCAACTGCGTTCGCGCATTTCTTAAACTGTTTATCATAAGTATTACGATCGCGATACATCGCATAAATAATTCTTCTTTGAACTGGTTTTAATCCATCTCTTACATCTGGTATTGCTCTATCTTGAATAATATATTTTGAATAACGAGCAAATCTTTCACTCATTATTTCTTCTAAGCTATATTCATGTATCTTTTTTAAAATGTCTTCCAACTTTACCACCTACTTAAAAAGTATATCATAAATTAAAAAAAAAGTAATCATTACTTAGCGTAAACACTTACTTTTTTCTTATTTTTTCCTAATCTTTCATACTTAACTGTTCCTTCAATTAAGGCAAATAAAGTATGATCTTTTCCAATTCCAACGTTTGTTCCCGGATGAATTTTCGTTCCTCTTTGACGATAAATTATTGCTCCAGCTGATGCTACTTGTCCATCAGCTAACTTAGCACCTAATCTTCTTCCAATTGAATCTCTACCATTTTGAGTAGATGATTGTCCTTTTTTTTGAGCTAAACGTTGAATATTTAATTTTATAAATAACATTAATTATTCCTCACTCTCTACTTTTATGTTTTTATGATAATCACTAGCTAAATCTTTTAATAAATCGATTAAATTATTAAATATAATAGTAACATACTGATTATCTTTAACCATTTCAATAACTATTTGCTTGCCATTATCAGAATAAACTATACTCTCTTTATCAAGTGCCAGCATATTATTAACACTTGTTGTTATAATCGATGATGCACTAGCACAGACAATATCAGTGCCGAAATCTGCAAAATTAGCATGACCTGCAATCGTAATCATCTTATCAGTATATTTTACTTTAATCATATTAACCAACAATTTTTTTAACAATTAATTTTGTATATGGTTGTCTATGACCTTGTTTTCTGCGATACTTTTTCTTCGCTTTAAATTTAAAAACAATAATCTTTTTTTGCTTACCAGTTTTAACAACTTCACAAGTAACCTTAGCACCACTTACATATGGAGTTCCAGTTTTCTCGCCAACTGCTAAAACTTCAGTGAAATCAATTTTATCTCCGTCTTTGACATCAAGTTTTTCAACATAGATCTCATCACCTTCGGATACATAATATTGTTTCCCGCCTGTTATAAATACAGCTTTCATTAATTTAATTTCCTCCGTTTCTTTTTTTGAAGACTCGCCTTAAAGGTGGGATAAACCTCTTTAACCTTTTTAGTGCGGTTTATAAATCAATTACAAACATAAGAATCTTATCAAATATTTAACCTTAAGTCAATGATTTTGCTGTATTTATAGGCAAGCAAATTCATTATAAACTGAAACTGGAATTATTTTATAAGTACTTTACACTGTTTATATTAATAATTCTAAAAATACAAATTTCAAAGAAAGACGTACTTATAATTAATTTGCAAATAAATTATAGAAAGAAGCACTTTATTTGAACTATTACAATTATACCTTAAAGTAGATGCCTAACATTAGAAATTTATGAAATTATTCAATCTGAGTATAATCATTTTATGTCTTCTAAATGGAATTAACATCATTATTTAATCTTTTTTTAATGTAAGGTTAATTGATATGTTCGTAATCGATGTCGGCATACTCTTTCCATTCATTAAATAGGTTAATATTATCCATATAATTTGACTCCATCCTTTAGAATTTTATATTCAAGCCTAGCTCTATTTGATGCTCTATAATCAAATGACTTTTTAGTATCAAGTAAAATATCAAAAGGTTTGTTAGAAACTTGATGTAACACTCTCGTTATCATAACCATAGTTTCATGGGTAGTGCCATGTATTTCATCTACAATAAAATATAAATCAAAACCACTATCTTCATTTGGAGTACCATAAGCAAAAGACCCAAACAAAAAAGCTTCTTTAAGTGGAACAACCTTTTTAACTTCATCAATAATTGTTTTTAAATTATCTTGAAAATCCATTGTAAACACCTATCTCTGTCTTTTATTACTACACAAATTGAATTTTTAAAAACAATTTTTTTATAATTTTAGGGCAATAACAAAATTAAATTAAAATATATTTTAATTTAACGATAGAAGCTTTATGGACTTTTTTCCTGTTTTACTCTTGTTCGTAATCTACATACTCACAATTCATATTGATATACTTTTCCAATTGTTATCTATTTTTAAAAATCTTACATATTGAATTATTATAATGTGTTTTTAAAACTTTCTCCTCATTTTGATTATTAATAAAATTATAATTATTTTTAAATATATTTTTCATTTTTTTAATATACTTAACTTTATAATACCTTACCTTACTTAAATATCTGGTTAAAAGAAACTGATTAAATATATATTTATGATTTTTTATCTCTTCAAATGTTTTATAAATTAAAAATATAACAATTAAATATGAATTTAACCCTTGATAAGTTAAATAAAAGAAAAATATTATAATTATAAAAATACTAATATAATTTAATATTATTAAAGCTTTTTTATAACTAATAATATTCTCAAGCAATGAAAGAATCACCTTAGATCCGTCTAGTGGTATTATTGGAAGTAAGTTAAATAATAAAATATATTTATTATAATTAAGAAAGATATTATAACTTAAATCACTTATATAATACCGACTTAAAAGAAAAAAACATGGATAAAGTAATCCTTGCATACATACTCCAGCTAAACTTATAATTAATATTTCAATAGTTTTACTGTTTGAATTAACACTACTATTTATAATACTTCCAAAAGGAAGTATTGTAATACTATATATTTTATATTTATAAATTTTTAAAAATATAATATGCCCTAAATCATGAATTATTAAAATAAAACTTATTATTAAAAAGTAATTAAAATAACCAGTTAAAAGAATACTTAATAATATTATATAAGTTAAGGGATGAATTTTAAATAAATTCTTCAAAATTTAATACTTCACCATTTTTCATAAACAAAACATATAATATGTTATCTTTAGCATTCGCAATTACTGTTTCTGATTCAATATAATCATAGAGTTTAATACTAACATCAGTAACATTTCCATACCAGTAATCTATTCCATCCATTCCTTGAATAATTATCGTATTACCATAATTTTCTTTTTCACCAATAAAAACAACTATCCCACTTTTAAATGGTGATACACTTTTAACCTCACTTAAAACAGCTCCGTCATGATAAGTATTTACATCACTATAGGTTAAAGCGTTTTTGTTTACCACTAAATCACTTGCCTCTGGCAGGACCTTCCCAAAATATTTATTATA
>JAQVWT010000021.1:0-13302 GCA_028709545.1 Bacilli bacterium | reverse complement strand
ATATAATTAAGATTATTAATACTTGCTTGTCTAACAGTTAAATAATTATCTAAAATATCATATTTAATCTTAATAACTTTACCTAAATAGGTTCCATATACACTATAAACATAATCATTGATTTTAATATCAGTATAATTAGATATTTCTTTTATTATTAAATTATTATTTTGATCAGAACCAGTTATTTTACCAATTTCATTATTAACTTTAACGACTAAATTCGTATTATGAAGATAGTCTACTTCACTATTCTTAGAACCTCTTTTAGAAATTATCCCAATTAAACCATCATTACTAATTACCTCATCACCTATCTCATAATTACTACCCTTTATTATTAAATTATTTAAACCATAACTACTTTTTATAACATTACTAATAACATAATTATTTTCTAAACTTATATTATTTTTAAAATCAAGAAGCTCTTTATATTTATTTTTTAAATAATAATTTTCTTCTTTAAGTAATCTTATTTCTAAATTATCATTTTTTATAAAAAGTGCACTATTAACATTCGAAATAATATTCATAATATTATTTCGAAATAAAATACTAAAAATTAATAATATATATACTAAATAGTTAAACTTCATGATTAGCCATCTCTTTAAAAAAACTATAATACTCTTTACCATTAGTAATTAAATGATCAAGAACTGGTATACCAGTTATATTACCCGTTTCAATAAGATTTTTAGTAAACTGATAATCTTCTTCTGAGGGTAATATAACTCCAGAGGGATGATTATGCATTATAATTAGAGCAGCTGCATTTTCTTTTATAGCATAATAATATATCTCTTTTGGTGATGCTATCGCACTATTTGAAGTACCCTTATACATAATCTCATAATTAATTAGTCTTTTTTTATTATCAAGTAAGATTATTAATAGTTCTTCTTGATTTTTACTACCAATTAAATGAGAAAAGTACTGATGAACTAAATCAGTATTATTAAGAAGAATTCCTCCCTCTATCTCTTTAGTAAATACCCTTTTTCCAAGTTCAATAGCTGCAAGTAAAGTAATAGCTTTTACTTTACCTAAACCTTTAATCGAAGTAAGCTCAGCAATACTAATATTATTTAAATCACTAATAGATCTTATTTTAGTTAAAACATGATTACTTAGAACTTTAACATTTTGATTCTTTGTTCCCGTTCTTAAAATTATTGAAATTAAATCCTCATTACTTAAATACAAAGCACCATATTTAAGTAATCTTTCTCTAGGTTTTTCACTAGTTGGTAAATCCTTTAAAATCATAATTTGCCTCCCTTATAACTACTCATTATTAAATTATTAAGACTAGTTAAAACATTATCTGAACCACTTTCCATCGATGACTCATATTCAGATATAGATTTAATTAAAGAATCATCAGTTATAACAACATCTTTCAAATAATAATTAATATTATTATTTTTTAAAAATTCTTCCATCTTTATAATTACTTTATCATTTGTTAAAATACTATAATAAACTCTATATACATCATCATCAATTATTATAATCGACGGATCATACTTTTCTTTAAATGCTTCTGCAGCACTTAAATTAGTAAAAACACCTAATTGAAAAGCTTTAGCAGGAATCGTACTAGCAAAAACATCTTTTACATTAAAATCAGTATCTTGAAATAAAAGATAACCAAAGAAGCTGCCAATAATTAGTGATAATAAATAAGGTATTAATTTTTTCATTTGTTTCTCCAAGTTTATTATATTATTTACTATATAAAAACTTTGTCTAATTTTGCATAAAAAAAGTACTTATTTACTTAAGTACCCTTTAATTATTTCTACTCTATCAAGTTTTTCCCAATTTAAATTATCTCGACCAAAATGCCCATAGCATGCAAGTTTTTGATAGATTGGTTTTTTTAAATCTAAAACATTTATGATATTAGAAACAGATAAATCCCAAATGTTATTAATTAGGTTTAAGATAAAATGATCACTATAAATACTAGTATTAAAAGTGTTTATATTAATTGAGACAGGTTTAATACTTCCAATAACATAACTAAGCTGGAGTTCAAGTTTTTCAGCAATACCTGCTGCAACTAAATTTTTAGCTATATATCTAGCAAAATAAGCAGCGCTTCTGTCAACTTTACTAGCGTCTTTACCACTAAAAGCTCCTCCTCCATGTCTTGCATAGCCTCCGTAAGTATCAACGATAATCTTTCTACCAGTTAAGCCGGAATCACCAAGTGGTCCACCTATAACGAAATTACTGGTTGGATTTATTAATATTTTAGTGTTTTTATCAATTAAATACATAGGTATAACGTGATTAATAACTTCATCTATAATATCTTTTTTTATTATTTTTTGACTTATGTTCTCATCATGCTGGGCTGATATTACAATTGTATCAATTCTTTTTACTTTATTATTTTGATATTCAAGTGTTACTTGCGTTTTACCATCTGGTCTAAGATAATTAATTTTATTTTTTTTCCGTACTTCTGAGAGTCTATAAGCTAGTTTATTAGCAAGTATTATTCCTAAGGGCATTAATTCTTTTGTTTCATTAGTAGCATAGCCAAACATTATACCTTGATCTCCTGCTCCTGTATCATTTTCTTTATTAACCCCTAAAATAATATCTTTAGATTGCTTAGTTAATTTTATTAATATTTCTAAGGTATGGCCGTTAAAACCATATTCATCTTTATCATAACCAATATCTAAAATAACCTTTCTAATAATTTTTTCTAATTCTGGTTTTGCCTTAGAATTAATTTCTCCCATTACTAAGACAAAGTCTTTTGTAACACAGACTTCACAAGCTACTTGACTATCTTTGTCAATTTTAAGATATTCATCTAAAATTGCATCTGATATTTGATCGCATATCTTATCAGGATGTCCTTCCGTTACGGATTCTGATGTAAATAATTTTTTCATTTTTTCCTCCTTCATTTTTACCTTAAAAAGAGAAAAACACTTAGAATAACCTAAGTGTTTAGTTATCCTCATTCTTCTGGGATTAGCACCTAATTTAAATAGGTTGCTGTGATTTCATAGAGCCAGCCTCTCAATCACTCTTAATAAGGTAATATATTTACAATTATATTTTAACAATAAATTCATAAATAAGCAAATTAATATTGTTTACCATAATACAGTTTATGTTTACCTGGTTTCCCACATATTGTACATGGTTTATCACTTGCCTCGTCATTGAGAGGCATACATCTACTTTTTAGTCCATATTTTTCTTTAACATGTATCTCGCATTCTTGATTACCACACCAAGAAGTTAAGATAAAGCCTGATCTATTTACATACTCTTTAAATTCAGCTATAGTATTAGCTTTATACATCATGGTATTTCTTCTTATCTCTGCTTGATTATATAAATTTTCTTGGACTAATATTAGTAAATCTTGAATTTTAGATACTATTTTATCTATATCGTTTATAATCACTATTTTTTCTAAAGTATCTCTTCTAACAATCGTGACTTTATTTTCTTTTAAATCTCTTGCGCCTATTTCTAGTCTTAGAGGATATCCTTTAACTTCTGCCTCCGCAAATTTAAAGCCGGGTGATTTATCAGTATTATCAGTATAGAAACTTATATCTTTTTCTTTTAGTTTATTTTCGATATTTCCTACTATGTTGTTCACATCGCCTATTGGAACAATTCCTACTTTAATTGGTGCGATTTTTGGGGGAAGAACTAGCCCTAAGTCATCACTATGAACCATAATTAAGCCCCCAATCATTCTTGTTGATACTCCCCAACTTGTTTGATATGGACGTTTTAAAACATGATCTTTATCTAAAAATTTAATATCAAACGCCTCAGCAAAACCAGTACCAAAGTAATGAGTAGTACCATTTTGTAGTGCTATACCATCATACATCATTGCCTCTACTGTATATGTTTCTTCTGCTCCAGCAAATTTTTCTTTTTCAGTTTTACGCCCGGTAATTACTGGAATTGCTAAATAGTGTTTTTGAAATTTTGTATAAACATCTAACATTTGGAGGGTTTCAAAACGAGCTTCTTTTTCTGTTGCATGCATAGTATGTCCTTCTTGCCATAATATTTCTCTTGAGCGCAGGAATGGTCTTGTTGTTTTTTCCCATCTAACTATTGTGCACCATTGATTATATAATAGAGGTAAATCACGGTATGATTTTATTATTTTTTTATAATGGTCACAAAAAAGAACTTCACTAGTAGGTCTTACTAGCATTCTTTCTTCTAGCTTTTCATCACCACCATGGGTAACCCAAGCTACTTCTGGAGCAAAACCTTCAACATGTTCTTTTTCAATGTTAAAAAGTGATTCAGGAATAAACATTGGCATCTGAACATTTACATGACCTGTTTCTTTAAACTTCTTATCTAGTACGGCAACTATATTTTCCCATATTGCATAGCCATAGGGACGTATAATCATACTTCCTTTTACTGATGAATAGTCAATTAAGTCTGCCTCACGAATAACATCGTTATACCACGCTGAAAAGTCTACACCACGACTAGTAATATTCTTATTGTTTTTTTCCACTTTACTTCACTCTTTCTTCTTATTTAGTATATCAGTTAATTATTTCTTGTTCAAGAATTAAATTAATACTATATTTTTCTAATATTTTATTTTGAATATATTTAATTAAATTTTTAATATCATCACTACTAGCGCTATCTTTATTAATAATAAAATTAGCATGTTTAACTGATATTTCTGCTCCCCCTATCTTATAACCTTTAAGGCCAGCATCTTCAATTAACTTGCCAGCTGAATATCCTTCAGGGTTTTTAAATACACTGCCAGCTGACGGATATTCAAGGGGCTGGGATATTATTCTTTTTTTAGTTCGATTTTTAATTATTTCTAATAACTCTTCTTTATTACCTTCTTCTAGTTTAAAGTAAGCTTTTAAAATAATAATTTTATCTTCTTTTAAAGAAGTATAACGATATAAATATTTAAAATCATCTGTTGTTATAGTTTTAAAGACTCCTTTATCAAGAACATCAAGTTTAATAATAAGAGGCATGAGGGATCCGTCATAACAGCTGGCATTGCCTATAATTGACCCGCCAATAGTACCAGGTACTCCTGCTGCCCATTCAAGGCCTAAAAGGCTCTTATTTACAGTAATACTAGCAAGTTTATTAAGCATATGCGATGCACCTGCTATAATAATATTATCTTCTATTATTAAATCATCTAATTCTAGTTTAATAACTACTCCATCGTAATAATCAGGTAAAATTATATTAGATCCATTTCCTAATATAAAATATTTTATCTTATTTTTATTTAAATACTTAATTAAATCTCTTAACTTATTTTGATTATTAATAATAATTAAATATTTACATTTTGCCTCTATTTTATATGTATTATAATTTTTTAAATTAGCATTTTCTATTATTTTACCAAAGTCTAACATAAGTATACCTACTACTCTAATTTTAATTCTATTTTATCGACTATAAAATTATCTTCTATTTCTTTAGTATTAAGATTCGTTATAAATAATGTTGCTTTAAAGTCAGCTTCTGCCTTATTTAAACTCTCTATTAAATTAGATGAAAGACTAAGGTTTAAGTTTATTACTTCAGTTTTAAGTGAAGTATTAGCATCAGTCTTAGCACCTCTTACAATACTAATTATTTCAAGTAAACTATTACCTATATTTATTTCTTCTTTAAAATCATAATCTAAATTATGAAGTAAAGTCGTATGAATAGAATTATTATTATGATATATTCCTTGGAATATTTCCTCAGTTATAAAAGGAAAATAAATACTAAATTTTTGGAGTAATTTATAAAGAATTATATAAATAGTTTTTTGACCACTTAATCTTGCTCTTTTTCCAAATTCTTCTGGTCTATATAAACGATGCTTAACTATTTCTAAATAGTTATCACAAAAATTCCAAAAGAATTTTTCTAAAACATTAAGACCAAGTCCTACTTCGTATTCATCTAAATATTTTGTAAAACTAATCTCCATTTCTTGATATAAACCGATAATCCATTTATCAAAGAATTCAAAATCATTAAATTCTTGATCTTGATAATCAGTTAAATGCATTAATGTAAATTTAGAAGCATTATAAATTTTATTTATAAGTTTTTTACCCCGCTGAAAAGTTTCTTCACTATAAGTCATATCGGTGCCAAGTCTTCCTGATCCAGCTAAATATCTAACAACATCAGCAGAATATGTATTAATAAGTTCCAGTGGTTCATTATTACTATTGTTTTTACTTTTACTTATTTTTTCACCTTTACCAGCCATGATAAAGCCAGAAATCATTATATCATTCCAAGGTTTTTCATTAAAATGATGAAAGCTTTTAACAATTGTATAAAAATCCCAAGTTCTAATAATATCATGAGCATTAGTTCTAAGGCTCATTGGTTTTAAGAAACGCTCTAAGCTGTTAACATCGCCATATCTCATGTTAATTAGAGGTGTAACTGATGAGGTAGCCCAAGTATCCATAACGTCGGCCTCAGGAATAAATTTATCACAATTACACTTAGGACAATTTTTTATGCTAGGTGATGAAGTTAAGGGATTAACTGGTAGGTCTTTAAGATCTGCTAAGATTGTATTTCCACATTTTTCACAGTACCATACTGGAAATGGTACCCCAAAATATCTTTGTCTGGAAATACACCAGTCCCATGCAAGGTTATTTATCCATTCATCATATCTAGCTTTCATATATTTTGGATTCCAAGATATTTCATTACCTATTTTCAGGAATTCTTCTTTATAGTTCATAATATCAATAAACCACTGTTTTAGGACGCTGTACTCGACTTCGGTTCCACATCTTTCATGAACTTGAACTTCATGATTAAGTGGTTCTTGCACATCTAAATAACCTTCTTGTTCAAGGTCTTCTAAGATTTTTTTTCTAGCAGCTTTTATTCTAAGACCGCCATAATTTTGAATTTCATCTTTAATTTTACCATCACTAGTTAAAATATGTTTTAGAGGAAGTTTGTATTTTTTCCACCACTCGATATCGGTTTGATCACCAAATGTGCAGCACATAACAATACCTGTTCCTTTATCTTTATCTACTTTTTTGTCAGCTAAAATAGGAACTTCTATATTAACAATAGGAATAAGAGCAGTTTTACCAATTAAGTGAGAATTTTTATCATCTAAAGGGTTTATAAAAACACTGACTATTGCTGGTAATAATTCTGGTCTAGTTGTTGCAACTAGGAACTCTTCACTTGTTTCTTTTACTTTAAATTTAAGATAATTAAATAAAGTGTCTACACTTTTAGTTTCCAGCTCTGCTTGAGCAATTGAAGTCTGGCACTCAGTACACCATAGAGCTGGACTAATTTCTTCATAAGCTCTATTTTTATTTACTAAATCAATAAATGATGCTTGACTAATTTTTATCGAAGAAGGGCTTATTGTTTTATAAGCAAGTTTCCAGTCAGTACTAACACCTATTTTACTAAATAATTCTTTAAACTCTTTTTCATATTTATCAGTTATTTCATAACAAAGACTAGTAAACTTCTCTCTACCAATCTCTTTGGCTTTTTTACCAATTTCTTTTTCAACTAATCTTTCACTAGGAAGTCCATTATCATCAAATCCAAAGGGATAAAAAACATTATATCCTTTTAATCTTTTATATCTTGCAATCATCTCGGTTTGAGAGTATGAAAAAATATGACCAATATGAATCTTTCCATTAACAGTTGGTGGCGGTGTATCAATTGAGAATATTTCTCTTTCATCTTCCTTAAATTCATAAATATTATTATCTTCCCAGTACTTAAGCCATTTAGCCTCTGCTTCTTTAGCATTATATTTTTTATCTAACATTTTTAATCCTCTTTTCTATATACTCATTTATTTTATTAAAATATATCTTATATATTTCTTTATTATCAATTTTATTATATATTTTATTAACATAATCATTTTCTTTAATCATTCTCAGTGAACAATCAAAATTGATATCATAAATAAAACCTAAACATAAAATAACAAATTCTCCATATGTATTTATATCATTAGTAGAAACTAGTTGCTGACTCATAAAAGCATCATGGACTTTCTTTGAAATAACACTTGTATAATTATTATTATAATTATATATATCATCCTGTGGAAATAAATATAAAATATCTATTTTATCAGCATCACGCAGAAGTTTAGCATATTTATTATTAATATAATCTGGTAATAATTTTTTATTATGATAATAAATTGCTTCAAATAATATTTCTTTATCTTCATCAAGTATCTTAAATTTAGAGGTAAAGTTATTCTTTTTTAATATATCTACTCCATGCTTTCCATGATCAAAATTATTATTCCCATATTTCTCACATATTTGAAATTCATCAAACCGGCCAATATCATGAAGCAGTCCGATTTGTTTAGCAAGTTTAACATCATGTGTTGGCCAGTTTAAAGCAGATGCTAATTTTTCACTTATAGCAGCAACTCTTTTACTATGATAAATTTTTATATTTATAAATTTTTTTGAAGTATCAAATAAATTTACATAACTATCAAATTCTTTTTCCATCTTTACCTCATTTTCTTTTAAAAAAAACAGTTATCAAATAAGGGCGATTATCATCGCGGTACCACCTTACTTTTATAACTGGGTTATTCTCTAATCTTTAACGCGTATTCGCGGGTATTTCTAAAATTGCAACCTTCTTGTATTAATAAGTATTAACTTCCACCAAACGTTAACTCTCTTTAAATATTAATATAATACTCCTCAATTTATGACTGAAAACCTAAAACAATTATATATTAAGTAAGTAAAATAAGCAAGTTTAAGTTGATTAAGTTCTAAGTTTAAAGTATAATTATAGAAGAATAAATAGGAGGCGATCTTTATGGTGGAAGATAATTCTAATAATGAAGTTATATTAGATACATCTCAGTTAACTAGCAATAACAGTAATCTTATTAGTTTTAACTTTGAAGAAACTCCTATTACAGATATAGTTAATATAATTATCTTAGATGCGATTAAAAACAATGCATCTGATATTCATTTTGATCCAACTGGTGATGGCCTTAAAATTAGAATTAGAATTGATGGAAATTTATTTGATTATAGCCTAGTTCCATTATATGTTCAAAAAAATATGATTACCAGAATTAAAATCATTGCGGGAATGAATATTACAGAATCAAGAGTTCCTCAAGACGGCGCGATTAAAAACCAACTAGATAATACAACTGTTGACCTTCGTGTTTCTAGCCTACCAACTAATATTGGTGAAAAAATAGTTATTCGTATCTTAGATTATTCAATGAGTGCGGCCGGTCTTGAAGAACTTGATTTTAATAAACAAAATTTAGACAAAATTTATAAAATGATTGCTCAACCAAATGGAATTATTTTAGTAACGGGCGCAACAGGTACTGGTAAAACCACAACTGTTTATTCAATATTACAAAAATTAAATACTGAGGATCGTAATATCATCTCCGTTGAAGATCCAATTGAGATGAGCATTAGTGGAATCAACCAAGTTCAAGTAATTTCAGATATAGGACTATCTTTTGCCAATGTTTTAAGAAGTGTTTTAAGACAAGATCCAGATATTATAATGATTGGTGAAATTCGTGATGATGAAACTGCAAGAATTGCTGTTAGAGCATCTATTACTGGTCATTTAGTATTATCAACTATTCACACTAATAATTCACTAAATACAATTGAAAGATTACTTGATATGGAAGTTGAAAGATATTTACTGGGTTCTGCCCTAGCAGGTATTATCTCTCAAAAGTTAGCAAGGAAATTATGTAAAAAATGTCGAGGATCAAGACAAACAAATCAATATGAAAAAGATATATTTAAAAAAACTTTAAATATTGATGTAGATAGTATCTATACTGCTGTTGGTTGTCCTGAATGTCACGCTGGCTATGCTGGTAGAATTGCAATTCATGAAGTCTTAAGACTAAATCAAGAAATTCAAGACGCTATCACCAGTAGCCAAAATAAAGAAACCTTAAGAAAACTAGTTTACTCATCAGGTACGATTACAATGCTCCAAGATGGACTTGCTAAAGTAGTTGAAGGACAAACTACATTTGAAGAAATATTAAAATTAATCGATTTAGAAGATGATTTAGGTTCAAAATCTAATCTAGGTTTAGAACAAACCATCGAAGATAGTATGACCAATAATAAAAATAGAGATTACGATATTTTAGATATCTAATCTCTATTTTTTTAAAATATGTTTTAATTTTTATAATGCTTTTCTTGACTCCAAAATGGACCAAATTCAAGGGCATTATAAGTTTCTCGCTTATAGTTAAATACTTTATATCCAAGACCTATGCACCATCTTACAGCACCATCTGGATATTCATTAATTCCAGAATTAATACAAAATTTTGGGTTTTTTTCATTTTTCACTAAATAATAATCATACGAAATAATTCCCGTCCAAACTATAAAAGCAAGAACTATAACAATCCTAATAACCCTTTTCATACTTATCACCTATTTATTTCTTAATTATTTTGATACTACTCTAACTTTTGGTTGAACCTTATTAAAATAATCTGTAAAGATACTATTTAGTTCTTCTTTTTCTTGCATGTTCATTGGTAAATAAGGATCTCCATCTACTCTTTCTGTATAAGAAGCAAGTGATTGTTCTAAGCCAATTATCTCGCCGTCCTTAACAAACAATACTGATGGGAAATATAACCTTTTAATAAAATCATCATTAAGTCCGCGATATACTGGTAAAAAATCATCTAATAATTCAATTAATTTTAAATAATCTTTAGAACCTTTTTTATCAGTAATAATCTTTTTCCTTTTATTTAAAGATAAAACATTACGATCATCTTGATTGCTTATATAATAAAATACATTAAGTCCATAATCAAGGGCAGCATCTGCAAGTACTGGTGTTAAATTTCGGCACCAAGGACACTCTGGAAAACCAAAATAAATAACCCCGGTACCCCCATCTAATATTTCAAATATTTTATCATAAGATGTATATTCAACTGGAACATAAGATGGAAGATTAACATTAAGATATTTAACTCCATTTGAATTTTCGTTATTATTTAAACTTTCATATTCACTTTCAAATTGCAGCGAATCATTAGTAATAATATAATTTGGTTTAGCATCTTCTTTTAATTTCTCAAAATATTTATAGAAAATAGGACCCGCTAAAACTAAAATAATTAATATGCCAATTAAAATCTTAAGTTTCTTCTCCATCCGTACCTCTATTTTATTTGGTTCATTACTTCATCAGCGAAGTTATCTGATCTTTTTTCCATTCCTTCTCCAACCTCATAACGAATCATTTTTATTACTTTACCATTATTATTTTTAAGTAAAGTTTCAACATCAATGTCATTTTCTTTAATAAAAGCTTGATGAATTAAACAGACTTCTTTATAAAATTTATTCATTTTACCTATAACAATTTTTTCAGCCATTTCCGCTGGTTTACCTTCATTTAGAATCTCTTCGGTTAAAATTTTCTTTTCTTTTAGAACTACTTCAGCTGGTACATCTTCTTTAGAAATATAATCAGGTTTCATAGCTGCTGCTTGCATAGCAACATCTTTAGCCACTTCATCATTTCCACCTTCTAATACAACTAAACTAGCAATTTTACCACCTAAATGTAAATAAGAACCAAAGTAATCACTATCATTTTTAGTGACTATTTCAAATCTTCTAAATGATAATTTCTCCCCTATTTTAGAAGTTTTAGCAATTATTAAATCATTAATAGTTCCAGCACCAGTTTCTAAATTTAATGCATCTTCTATAGTACTAACACTTGACTTTAATACTGACTTTCCAATTAAATCAATCATTCCTGTAAATTCTTCATTTTTACTTACAAAGTCAGTTTCACTGTTTATCTCTAAAATAATAGCAGTATTACCATCTATATAAATATTTGCTAGACCTTCTGCAGCTATTCTACTCGCTTTTTTACTAGCTTTAGCAATACCTTTTTCTCTTAAATAATCAACTGCTTTTTCAATATCTCCATTTGTTTCAACTAGAGCATTTTTACAATCAAGCATTCCCGCTCCAGTTATTTTACGTAAATTTGCAACTAATTTTGCATCTACCATAATATCCCTCTTTCTATTTTAAAGCTTGAATAAGCTCATCTTTTTTCATAGTTGAATAACCTTTAATTTCTTTTTCTTTAGCCATTGCTTTAAGCTCGGCAACTGTCATCGAACTAAGGTCATCTGTTTTAACTTCTTCTTTAACTTCAGTTTTAACGTCTTCTTTAGTCTCTTCTATAACGTCTTCTTTAGTCTCTTCTATAACTTCTTCTGATGATTCAACAATAACTTCTTTTACAGTTTTTACTACTGGTGATGTTTTTTCACGTTTAGTCTTATCTTCTTCAGTAATATAATCTACCATTTCTAAATTACGAGATTCACAAATAGCATTATTTAAAACTCCTAAAATAACTTTAACTGAGCGTACTGCATCATCATTACCAGGAATTATAAAATCAACATCATCTGGATCACAATTAGTATCAACAATTCCAAAAATCGGAATATTTAATATTCTTGCCTCACGAATCGCGTTAATTTCTTTTTTAGGATCAGTAATAATAAGTGCATCTGGTAGTTTTACCATATCACGAATACCACATAATACTTTGTTTAATTTTTCATATTCTTTTTTAAGTCCAATAACTTCTTTTTTAGGAAGGACTGTAAATAATCCATCAGCTTCCATTTTTTCAATTTCTTCTAAACGTTTAATTCTTTTTCTAATAGTTCTAAAGTTAGTTAAGGTTCCACCTAACCATCTTTCAATTACATAGAAAGACTCACTACGTTCTGCTTCATCTTTAGATGCATCTTGTGCTTGTTTTTTAGTTCCAACAAACAAAAATGACCCTCCATTATCCGCAATTTTTTTAATTTCTTCATACGCAGTTTCAATACATCGCGCAGTTTTCTCTAGGTCAATAATATAAATATCATCCCTAGCAGCAAAGATATAATCCTTCATCTTAGGATTCCATCTTTTAGTTTGGTGTCCAAAATGAACACCTGCTTCTAATAAATAATTCATAGAAACAACAGCCATATAAACTCATCTCCTTCGTTTTCCATCCATTTACGTCTTCTTAAAATGTTCAACCTTATGGCCACTAGAACATTTTAATCAGTAAATGTGTATATTTGGTTTAAAACCATTAATATTGTAGCAAATAATTATCTTATTTACAAGGTGAAACCACTTTTTATGATAAGTCTTGTGA
>JAQVWT010000020.1 GCA_028709545.1 Bacilli bacterium | reverse complement strand
TCACTTAATAATCACAAAAAAGTACAAAGAAAAAAATAGACCGTTGACAATCTATTAATAATAAATTAATATTATGTTAATTAATAAAGTGATTTGATATAAATCTCCCAACTTATTCTACACTATCTCGGAAAAATGTATCCGCATTCTCTTTTCAAAGAAAACTTCTATGGCCAGTGATTGGCTTGTATAAACGATTGTTTGGTAGCTAAATCAAAGTTTCAAATATTTATATATATTTTAAAAATCGTATCATACGTCATTTTCATTGAAACTAGCAACGTTTTATGCTAAAATTATTTACAGTAGAGAGGTGATATTATAAAAGCAATATCCGACTTACTTGACTCTTTGAACGACCGTATTAACGTAATATCTGCTCAAATAGCCGTTGTAAAAAGAAAAAGAAATGATGTTTTAGAAATAGAAAATTTACTATTTAAATATAATGTTGATAAAAATGCGGTTAATTATAAAGAGATGCAGAAATTAACTATTGATGATTTTAATAAATTAATGGAACTAATGGAAGAAGAAAACACCCAAAGTTTAACCGAAAAGTTTCAAAATAGTAATAATATAATAAAGTTATATGATGAATTGGTGGGGGACTTAAAAGAAATACCAGATGCGACTCAGTATGATGATGCTGTTACTTGGCTTAATCAAATAGGAAGAGTTTTAACTCAGCATATAAATACTTATAGTCTTAATCAAGAAGAAGATATCCAAAGCCTCGAAAACACTAAAGGTTTAATAACTAAATATTTAAATCATTTTCAAGGGGACCAACTAATAAAAGAAATCTTAAGCCCAAGTGAATTTGATGATTTATTAGATAAAAGTGGTTTAGGTTTGACAACAAAAGTTGCCTTGAAAAAAGAAATAGGGCAAATAAATTACAATTTGAATTTTCCCAAAGATAAACAACAAGAAGATTATGTGGCAAAATATCGTTTAGTTTATGAAAAAAAATCTCAAGTTTATCAAAAGGAAATAGAAAAAATATTAGATATTTGTGAAAATAATACAATTATTTTAAAAACAGATATAGCTCTCGAACAAATTAATCAAATAAGTGCTTTTATTCCTGATTATTCATATAAACAAGTTCAAAATGCAGTGGTAGTTATTTTGTTAAAAGATACACTTTCTTTATATGATAATTTAGGGGATTATGAAAATGTTATAAAAAAACAATTAATTGATGATTGTGAGACATTATTAATAATATCTAGAAAACACGCCCCAAAAGAAGAATTTAAGCAGCTTGAAAGTTTTTCAAATAAAATAGTTGATGATGCCCAAAAAATAATTTCTAAAGCCCAAAAAATTATTGAAAAAGAAGAACAGGTTTTAGCAGAAAAAAATTATAATAGTTTAGAAGAATATTATCAAAAGATTTCTTTAAACGCAGGTGATGATGAGCAGTTAACTTTGGCTATAGTGGTCTCAAGTATAAAACAAAGTATAGAATTATTAGAAAATTTTATTGAGGGTTATAAGAATGCCCCAGATCTATATATAAAAAATTGTCAAGAACAAATTTTAAATATTACTGAATATATAGAAACATATGAAATTTTAATAAAACGCGTTTATGAAAAAGAAGAAAAACCAACTTCTCAAAATATATTACAAAAAAAATAGGAGGAAAAGGATATGTTAAAAGGCAAAAACTTACTTGAAGAAATAATAAATCAAGCTCTTCTAGAATATCAATCAGGATCTGATGAACAAAAGCTAGCTTTTGATAATACTGAATTAAAAGCCTTTTTAGCAACCTTTAAAAATCCTTTTGAGGATATTAAAAATTTATCGGATGGAATGCTCAATAGTATCACTAAACATATCGACTCAGAAGAATCACGAAAAAAATTTGAAGTAATTATAAAATATATTAGAGGAATTGCTAAAATAAACGCTGATAAAGAAAATAAAATTGCTTTTAGCAACGAACAAAAAGCAAAATTAATTGAATTAGAAGAACTTATAAAAAAAGTTATCGAAAAAAATGAATATCTAGCTAATAATATTAAAGAAAGATCAGACAAACAAATTGAGAACTATCGCCATATTTTAGTCAACATCCAAAATGATAAAATATTTATAGCAGATGATTATGATATAGTTGAAAAAATCGTTAGAGAAGAAACTGCGGTAACTGCAGAAGCTAATTTAGATGTTATTTTCTCTTATATGAACGAACATAACTCTCGAAAGTTTAAAGATTTAAAAAAATCAACTAATTTAAATGTAGAGGAAGCAAACGATATACTTGAATCAGTTATTAGAAATGAAAATATTGTAAATGAAACGAAATTAGTAGAAGCAGAGCGTACTCAGAGAATCAAAGAACTAATTGTGACACTAGGTTATAATTACGATGAACTTGAAATATCTTTAAAATTAAAACTTATTGCCGTTAAAGATTTAGATAGATTGAAAAAAACAGCAGAAATCTTAATTAGTAAAAATTTAATTCAAGATTTAAAACCAGGTAATGTTCATGGTTTAGTATATTTACTTATCAACACAACACCAGAAGTTATTAACAGTGCATTAGAACTTTTAGAAAGCAACTATAATATTACTCCCCACTCTATAGAGTTTAAAAAGATCATGAATACCGCAACTTACTTGTTAACCGAAGAAGGCTTATTAAACTTTAAAGCAAATCCATTATTTTTAAAAAATGTAGAAATTAAAAAAATCATCAAAAATAATATATCTTTATTAACCACAAATCCGAAAAAATTAAAAAATCTTGCATCCAAATTAGAAAAAATAGGAGCGGATATAGATGATATATTATGTAAATGTCCAAATATATTTACAGCAAAGATAGAAAAGAACCTAAAAATTTTAAAAATGTATGGATTTGATTTAGAATCTTTCTTTGCCGATGAAAGCTTTAGTTACTCAGTTCTTTGCAGTGCTAATTTAGATGCTAAATTAGATCAGTTTATTGAAGTTGGATTAAACGATTATATTCACGAAAATTCATCAAAAGAAGCATCAGCATTAAAATCTTTAATTGTAAAAAGAGTTTATTATGCCTATAAAAATAATTTAAGTGTTTGGTCTACATATTCTAACGTAGAAAAAAAACCTGATAAAACAAGTGAAGAAAATCTAAAAGAATTATATCCAGCTGAACTAATTTCATCCCCGCTTCCAGAAATAACTCATACTGAAAATCAAGAATATAATAACGCTATAAATAAAAGTGAAACAGTTATAAGTGATTTTGAAATAGAAAAAATAAAGTCTACTTATCCTGTGATGGAACTAATTGACGAAGGTTATCGAGCTGCAATTTATACCAATGCCCCTAAAGGATTGTTAAAAAGAAAAACAGAATTAGTTTTCGGAACGCAAATTATTTCCAGACCTAAAGTATTTAAAGTATTTAAAATATTAATGGATTTAAAAAAATCTGAAAAAGAAGCTTTATTATATGCTATAACGTATAATACACTTCTAGAACCACATGAATATGATTTTATAAAAGAAGCAGTGGAAAGAATAGGAGTGGATAGAGAAAATGAATTATTTAAAGCAAGTTAATATATCACAAGAGAAGATAGAAGAATTAAAAATTACACTATCAGAAGAAATAATAAACAATCTTATTATTGCGAGACACAACGTAATAGAAGTTTTGATGTTTTTAAAAGATTATGGTGTTCAAGATTTATATAATATATTAAAATATCGCCCAGATTTATGTTTAAAAGATAAAAATGATTTAGAAAAGGACTTAACTGTTTTTGATAAAGAACTACTGTTGTTTATATTTAATAATAGTCTTGATGATTTAATTAATTTTAATATTTAACATAGTATAAACAAACTATTCCTACATATAATATTAACAGAGGCTAAATTAGCACTCACGCTTGACAAGTGCCAATCGTGTGTTATAATTGTATTAGGAGAGGAAGTGGATGAAAGTGAATTTAATCCCAAAAAGTTTTTTCTTTGATGATGATTTTGATAACTTTTTCTTGAGAGCGAAAGGAAGAAATGATATGAAATGTGATATATATGAAAAAGAAGATGTATATCATATTGAATTAGATGTTCCTGGATTTGGAAAAGAAGACATTAATGTCGAAGTAAAAGACGGTTATTTAACTGTAAGAGCCAAAAAAGAAAAAGAAGAAACTGAAGAAGAAAAAAATTATATTCGAAGAGAAAGAAGCTACGGAGAATATACTAGATCATTTAATTTAGGAGATGCTGACGAAGAAAAAGTAAATGCTAAATTTGAAAACGGAATATTACTCATAACAGTTCCAAAAAAAGATGAATCATTATCAAAAAAGACTATTGAAATTAAATAAAACGAGGAAATCTCGTTTTATTTATTGCAAGTCTTTTATTTTTTTTGTATAATTTCTTTATGGCCCATTGGTGAAGCGGTTAACACATAGCCCTCTCAAGGCTACATACATGGGTTCAAGTCCCATATGGGTCACCAATTGATAATTACTCAATTTCTAACAAAAAGTTGAGTCCAATATAAATTTCCGTTTTGATCTCTAGCAACTCCGACTCCTGTTTTATTGAATGTTGAATTTAAGATATTTGCTCGGTGACCGGCTGAGTTCATCCAGTGATTAATTGCTCCTTCGGCATTATTTTGCCCACTAGCAATATTTTCTGCTGCCGCACTATAATTTATCCCAAAATTTCTCAGCATTTCAAATGGAGAACCATATTGTGGTGAATTATGTGCAAAATAATTATTGTTAATAAAATCTTCTGATTTTGCTCTAGCAACTTTTGTGATTTCACTGTCAAGTGATAGCACTGGGAGTCCGGCACGCCTTCTTTCTTCGTTAGCTAAACGAAAAACCTCATTTTCAAGATTTATAATCTCGTCAGATGTTGGTGTACTTGTACTAGGTGTTTCTGCTGTACTTGGAATATTAATAATTTGCCCCGGATAAATAATCGAGGTATTTTTAATTTGCGGATTAGCACTAGCTAAATTATTTAGTGAAAGTCCATGTTTTTTAGCAATATTCCACATTGTATCACCAGGCATAGTAGTGTACGTAGAATTATTAACATGCCTCGGAATATTTATTAATTGTCCGGGGTAAATTAGATTAGGGTTATTAATATTTGGATTTGCTGCAATCAATTCATCTAACAAAACCCCATGCATCATCGCAATATTCCATAAAGTATCACCTTTTAATACTTGATAAGTTATCATATTTTACCTTCTTTCTTTAAGTCTCTACTAAAATATATGAATTAAAAGATTTTAAAGACATAATAATTTAATATAATGGAAATAATTTAAGAAGGTGAAAAAGTTGTACGAGAAAATAACATTACCATATCAATTTGATGAACTTGCAAATTATATAAGTAAAAAAACTTTAGAAAACCACTATAATGTTTTATATGAAGGCTATGTTAAAAATTTTAATAAGGTACTTAAAGATTTAGAAACAGCTCGTCAAACAAAGAATTATGACAATATTAAAGCGTTAGAAAAAGACTTAGCGTTTCAAGGAGGAGGCGCGATTCTCCATACGATGTACTTTGAAAATTTAACACCTCATAAAACAAATATGTCTCTAGACTTAAAAAGAAAAGTTGAAGAAAGTTTTGGCGGAATAAACGAATTTAAAGAACAATTTATTAAAAGCACATCTAAAATTGAAGGTTCAGGTTGGGGAATTCTCGGTTATAATAAATCTTTAAATAAATTAATAATATTACAAGTCGAGAAACATTCAAATTTATCTATTTGGGATTTTGTTCCACTACTTGTAATTGATATATGGGAACATGCCTATTATTTAGATTATCAAACTAAAAAAGACAATTATTTAAATAGAATAATAGATATTATTAATTGGGATATTGTTTCTAAAAGATTTAGTGAAAGATAACCAAAGGGTTATTTTTTTTAGTTTCAAAAACTATACAAATACTAATATTGATAGTATAATTATTTCTAGGACTTAAGTCATAGAAATAAAAAAAGGAGGATTTACTAAATGAATAATAAAGAATTAGCAAGTTTAATGTTTCCTAACATTGATAAAGATATAAACTACTATGAAGAAAAATATCCTAAAAGGAATTTACCAGAGGGGGCTGTAGTTACAAGATTTGCTCCATCTCCAACCGGTTTTGTTCATATGGGAAGTTTGCGAACAGCTTTTATTGCTAAAAAGATTGCAACTGATACAAAGGGAGTTTTTTATTTAAGGATCGAAGATACTGATGAAAAAAGAAGTATAGAAAACGGTATTCAAGGGATTATTGATGATTTTAAAGACTTTAATTTTGAAATTGATGAAGGTAGAATATGTGAAACAGAAGAAAAGGGAAACTATGGACCATATTTACAAAGTGAAAGAAAAGAAATTTATCAAACTTTTGCAAAATATTTGGTTGAAAACGATCTCGCATATCCTTGCTTTGCAACCGAAGAAGAACTAAATGAAATAAGAAAAAATCAAGAAACCAAAAAAGAAAGAATTGGATTTTATGGTAGATATGCAAGGAGTCGTAATTTATCTTTTACAGAAATTGAAGAAAAAATAAAAAACAATAAAAAATTTGTTACTAGATTAAAATCACCAGGAGATTTTAACAAAAAAATAACATGTAAAGATTTAGTCAAAGGGAAAATAGAATTCCCGGAAAATGATTTAGATATTGTTTTATTAAAATCAGATGGAATTCCAACATATCATTTCGCCCATTTAGTTGATGATTATCTAATGAGAACAACTCATATATTAAGAGGAGATGAATGGCTTAGTTCATTGCCTATCCATGTTCAATTATTTCAAATATTTAGATTTCCGACTCCTAAATACTGTCATGTTGCCCCAGTAAATAAAAAGGACGGTGAATCAATAAGAAAGTTATCTAAAAGAAAAGATCCTGAGGCTGCATTAAGTTTTTATTTAGAAAAAGGAATTCCAATTAATGCCGTCTATTTATATTTAATGACAACGGCTAATTCAAACTTTGAAGGATGGCTTGATCAAAATAAGAATTTAGGCTTAGAAAACTTTAAATTTGATTTTAAAAAAATGTCGGCAAGTGGATCACTATTTGACTTAGATAAATTATTAAACATTTCTAAAAACTATATATCTAGATTAACAGCAACTGAAGTTTATCAAAAAGTTTTGGATTGGTCTTTTACATATGATAAACATTTTTATGAGTTATTAAAAAAATATCCGGATTACAGTATTGAAATTTTCAATATAGAAAGAATGCAAAAAAAACCAAGAAAAGATTTTTCTGCTTGGTCTGATATAAAAGAAAATATATTTTATATGTATGATGAACTTTATAATCATGAAGATGTAAATTTCAATCTAGTTAATACATCAGAAAAACATAAAGAAATTATTAACCTATATATTAATAAATACTATGATATTAATGATGATAAAGAAACTTGGTTTAGAAAAATTAAAGAGCTTGCAATAGAAGTAGGATATGCTCCAGAAATGAATTTATATAAAGAAAATCCTAATCAATATTTAGGAAACATTGCTGATGTGAGTAATATTTTAAGAATTTCGCTTACTACAAAAATCACAACACCTGACTTATATGAAATAATGAAATTACTAGGAAAAGACAAACTTCAAGAAAGATTTACTAAAATTTGTGTATAAATATCTAGTTATTAACACAAAAATCCTGCTTATTCCTAAAATCGATTGACTTTTTGACATCTTTTTCATATAATTTAATCTGGTACATTTATTTATCTGATTTTTTTAGGTGATGTGGGAGTCATTAAATTAAAAACGATAATGAGAGGAAAAATTATGAAAACATTTATGCAAGCAAAAGAAACCGTTAATCGTACATGGTTTGTTATTGATGCTGAAGGTTTACCGCTAGGTAGAGTTGCAACTAAAGCTGCTCATATTTTAAGAGGTAAACATAAAGCAACATTTACACCTCATGTTGATTGCGGAGATTACGTTATTATAGTTAATGCCGAAAAAGTTGTATTAACTGGTAATAAAATAAAAAACAAAATGTATTACAATCACTCAGGATATCCAGGTGGATTAAGAGAGCGTAATGCAGAAACTATGTTAGAAAGTTATCCAGTAGAAATGGTAGAAAGAGCTGTAAAAGGAATGCTACCTAAAAATCGTTTAGGTAGAGCTATGTATACAAAATTATTTGTTTACACTGGCAGTGAACATAAACACGAAGCTCAAAAGCCAACTGTTATAACACTTTAATAGGAGATGAAGATGAAAAAAGAAATAACTGCTACAGGCAGAAGAAAGCGTTCTATTGCTAAAGTAAGTATGGTTCCTGGAAAAGGAAAGATTACAGTAAATGGTCGTGATGTAAATGATTATATGCCATTTGCAACCTTAGTAATGGATTTAAAACAACCATTAGTTTTAACTAATAATGAAAAAACATTTGATATTAATGTAACTGTATTAGGTGGTGGATTTAAAGGTCAAGCAGGTGCGATTAGATTAGGTATAACAAGATGTTTACTTAAATATGACGAACCACTAGATCAATCAAGAGAAGATTCATATCGTAAGATATTAAAAATATCTGGAATGGTAACTCGTGATCCAAGAATTAAAGAACGTAAAAAATACGGTCTTAAAAAAGCTCGTAGAGCTCCACAATTCAGTAAAAGATAATCAAAGCATGATTATGAACCTCGTATTATCAGCAATTACGAGGTTTTTTTGTTTTTCTTAGGACACAGTTAGACGTAAATTAATGATAAATTATGGTATAATGTCTAGTAATTTATGGCATGTTTTGGCCATGCTAAAACATGTTATAAATTTATTGTACCTAATTGCGGGTATAGTCCAACTTTAGCACCTAGCCATTTAGGATCTGAAGCAAGCTCTAAAATAGCTTCTGAATTAGCTTTTAACAAAATATTATAAAACGCTTTTTGATTATATAAAGTAATTTCTTTTAATTTAATTTAATGTAATTTTCTAAAAATTACTGGGCTATATCGTCTTCATCAATCTTATTGATATCAACATTATTATCAAAACTATTTAAAAATCTAATAATATGAGATTTATAGTTAACAAATGTTACTTTACTTTTACCTCTTATAATAAAGTCAAGTAAATTCTATCTTGTTTATAGTATTTTCAACTTTTTCAAGCCATTTTTTCTGATTATTATCAGAATTCATAAAAAAACCTTCTTTCTATTAAGAAACAAGTATTTTCGCTTTATTTTTTTATCAAAACGTGTATAATATAAATAACACATGAGCGGAAGTTTTGTTTCCTTGATAGCTACAAATACTACCACTCATGTGTTTTTTTACTGATTATAGACTTTGCGTCAGCAATTTAGTACAATCAGTATGTAATGAAATTCCATTGTTGCTGGAATGCAACATGGGGGAAAGAGGAGCTGTGGTTCCTTTTTTCTTTTGGTGTTGTTATAATTAAGATATTAGCGTTCATATATATGTAAGACACAAGAACGGACGGAGTTAACTCTTTAATACTTTCGAAAACGTTGAAGATACAACCTTTAAAACAATAGAAGAGGATGGGGATTTTTACACTTTATTTGATAAACTTTATCAAGATATTTGAGGTGGAAATATTTTTCCTTTAACGAAGGAAGAACTTAAAGATAAGTCTCCTGAAGATGTTATAAAGGCTCAAACGTGAAAACACGGAAAGAAAAGCTCAATTCAGAGCGGACTAAAAATAGTGGGATTAGTTACTAAAGGAATCATTAATTATAACAGTGAAAATTATGATACCCATAAATATGTCAGAGTTTTACCAATTAAAAATAGCGGTAATGAAATTAAAATTATATTTTCAAAAAATGCACCAAATCCGGATAACGATTATATGGGGATGCTTCCAACATATGCTATTAGAATTACTGAAGTTGGAGGAATATACGGGTCATTCCATGTAATATTTATTAATTTTCATAGACAATTGCATAGTTTAGAATGGGAAAAACATACTGATATTCCTCTAAAAGAAAATGGAAATAAACTAAAAAGATGATTTTATTCAATCAGACCTTATTCATATAAGATTTTTATATTGGAAAATATACTCATAATATTATATACTAAGTAAAGAAGAAGCAGTGATGTATATGAAAGAAATAATTGATTTTATTAAAATGTTAAATATTAATGATGAATATGTTGTTTTAGCATGCTCATATGGACCAGATTCAATGGTTCTTTTAAATCTGCTTCAAAAAGAAAAATTAAATATAGTAGTTGCTCATGTAAATCATAAATTAAGAAAAGAATCAGATCAAGAAGAATTACTATTAAAAGAATATTGCCTTAAAAATAATTTAATTTTTGAAAGTATAACAATTAATAAATATCCTAAAGGTAATACAGAAATGAATGCAAGAACAATAAGATATGATTTTTTTGAAAAAATTCTTTATAAATATAATAGTGGTTATCTTTTTACTGCTCATCACGGTGATGATTTAGTAGAAACAATTATAATGAGATTAACCAGAGGCTCTTCTTTTAAAGGATATGCCGGTTTCTTAAAGATTACTAAGCAAAAAGATTATAAGCTCATCAGACCACTTGTATATATAACAAAAGATGAAATAATGAATTATGCCAAAAAAAATAATATTCCTTACGCAATTGATTATACTAACAAAGAGGATATATATACAAGAAATAGAATTAGGAATAATATATTACCAGAATTAAAAAAAGAAAATAAAAATATTCACAAAAAGTTTATTAAATTCAGTGAAATTATTAATCAGTATGAAAGTTATTTTGAAAAAGAAACAAATTTATTATATAACAAACTTTTTGTGAATAATAAAATTGATTTAAATGAATTCTATTTATTAGATGATATTTTTAAAAAAAGATTGCTTTTTAAAATATTATTAAATATATATAATGAAGATATAAGTTTAATAAATGATGAGCATACTAATCTTATACTAAATTTAATTAGTAGTCATAAACAAAATAGTTATATAACACTTCCAAAAAATATTAGAGTTACTAAGTTTTATAATATGATCGAGTTTGATTATTATGATAATATTTCTAAAGTATATAATTATCTACTAAATAAAGAAGTGGAATTAGAACTTGGAACTATTTCTAGAATTCTTGAAACCGACGTTTTAAAGAGTAATGATATATTAAGATTATCTAGTAGTGAAATTAAACCACCAATTTTTATTAGAACCAGAAAAATTGGTGATAAAATCGAAGTGAAAAACTTAAATGGTACTAAAAAGATAAATGATATATTTATTGATAATAAAGTGCCAATCAGGAAAAGAGATATTTATCCAGTAGTAGTAGATGCAAATGATAATGTCTTGTGGATTCCCGGTTTAAAAAAGAGTAAATTTGATAAACAAAAAATGGAAAGCTATGATATAATATTAAAGTACAAAAAAAAAGGAGAAGATTATGAAAAATAAAAAATATCAAAAACAAACAATACCCTATTTATTGTTAATTATAGTGATGGTAGGAGTGCTACTATTATATAATTTATCACAATATAAGATAAACGAATTTACATATGATCAGTTTATAGTAGAGTTATCAAAAGATAGTGTTAAAAATATAGAAATAACACCAAAGAATAGTGCAGGAGTTTATTCTATATCTGGACAATTAAAAGAATATCCAGAAAATGAAAGCTTTAAAGTAAATGTTCCAATGTCTGAGGCAGTACTTGAAAAGATTTTAACTTATGTTGATGAAGCTGAAATAGAGGTAATAACTAAAACAAATCCAGAAACCAATGGCTTTCTTGTAGTGCTTTTAAATATTGTTCCTTATGTTATTTTAATCGGTGGAACAATTTGGTTATTTTCAAAAATAAGTGGTGGAAATAAAAATAATATGGATTTTGGACGAAGTAAGGCTAAATTAAGCGAAGACGGCGGTAAAGTAAAGTTTACTGATGTAGCAGGCTTAATTGAAGAAAAACAAGAAGTGGCTGAGCTTATTGATTTCTTAAAAAATCCTAAGAAATTTCAAAAATTAGGAGCAAGAATTCCTAAAGGAGTTTTGTTAGTAGGGCCTCCCGGAACTGGTAAGACACTTCTTGCAAAAGCAGTAGCGGGTGAGGCAAATGTTCCGTTTTATTATATAAGTGGATCAGACTTTGTTGAATTATTTGTTGGAGTCGGCGCATCTCGGGTAAGAGATATGTTTAAACAAGCTAAACAAAGTGCTCCATGTTTAATATTTATTGATGAAATAGATGCAGTTGGTCGCCAAAGAGGTACTGGATTAGGTGGAGGACACGATGAAAGAGAACAAACACTTAATCAATTACTAACTGAAATGGATGGGTTTGGAGCTAATGAAGGAATTATCATTATAGCTGCAACTAATAGACCAGATGTTTTAGATCCAGCGCTACTTAGACCAGGAAGATTTGATCGCCAAGTAACTGTTAGTCTTCCAGATCAAGTCGAAAGAAACTCAATACTAGGAGTTCATGCCAAAGGTAAGATATTTGATAAATCAGTAAATTTAGAAAACTTATCAAAAAGAACACCAGGATTTAGTGGAGCTGATTTAGAAAACTTACTTAATGAAGCTGCGCTTCTAGCGGTAAGAAGAAATAAAGATGCAATATCAATGAGTGAAATTGATGAAGCCACTGATAGAGTCTTAATGGGACCAGCTAAAGAAAGTCGTAAAATTACTGATAAAGAAAAAAAATTAATCGCAATTCACGAATCAGGTCATGCTGTTATTGGCTTAAAATTAAAAGATGCAAACGAAGTACATAAAATAACTATTATACCTAGAGGTATGGCTGGCGGTTATACAATGATGCTTCCCAAAGAAGAGAAAATTGCAATTATAACAAAAAGTGAACTTTTAGCATCGATTACAGGGTTATTATCTGGACGTGTTGCTGAGGAATTATTTATAGGTGAAATTACAACCGGGGCATCAGATGACTTTAGAAGAGCAACTAAAATTGCTAGATCGATGGTTACTGAATACGGAATGAGTGATTTAGGCCCTGTTCAATTAGAACATAAGAGTGAAGGGGTATTCTTAGGAAGAGACTATAATAAAAGTCAAAACTTCTCTGATACTGTAGCCCTTGAAATAGATCAAGAAGTACGAAAAATAGTAGATAGTTGTTATAAAGAAGCAACTAAAATTTTAAAAGATAATAAAGACTTAGTAAATTTACTAGCAGATACACTAGTAAAAAAAGAAACATTAACTAGAGAAGAAATAATAGAATTAGTAGAAACAGGAAAACTTACTTCGGCAAGTAATCCTGAAAATTTAAAAGCCCAAGCTAAAAAATTAGGTATCAAAGGATATACTAAAATGTCAGAAGCTGAACTAATTAAAGCAATAGAAGATTCTAAAAATTAGAGTCTTCTTTTCTTGACTAGTACGATTATATCTTGTAGAATTTATATGTAAGGAAGTGTAAATAGTGGCAAGATATTTAGGAACAGTAGCAAAGGGGATCAGAACTCCTATTATTAAAGAAAATGATGATCTTCAAAAAATAGTGATTGATTCACTTATTAATGCAAGTAAGAATCATGGTTTTGAATTCAAAGACAAAGACATAGTAGCGATAACTGAGGCAGTTGTTGGCAAATGTGAAGGAAATATAGTTTCTTTAGATGAAATTTGTTTGGATTTAAAAGAAAAATTTCCTAGTAAAAAAGTAGGACTTGTTTATCCAATATTAAGTAGAAATAGATTTTCTCTTATTTTAAAAGGAATTGCCCGTTATATGGATGAAATTACTATTTTAATATCTTTTCCAAGTGATGAAGTAGGTAATGGAATTTTAGATGAAAAAGTTCTTAAAGAAAGTAAATATAATTTAAATAGTTTATTCACAGATGATGAGTATTATGATAATTTTGGTGAATATCTTCACCCATTTACTGGTGTAAATATGATTGATGTTTATAAAAATATTGTATTAGAAGAAAATTGTAAAATTAAATTTATTTTTTCTAATAATCCTATAGATATATTAAAATATCAAAATGATGTTATAAACTGTGATATTCATACTAGGTATGAGACAAAAGAGCTACTGGTAAATAGAGGAGCTAATGTCTTTGGCTTATTTGAATTATTAAATAAGCCATTAAATAATTCTGGTTATAATAGTAAATATGGACTCCTAGGCAGTAATAAATCAACAGAAGAAAAACTAAAACTATTTCCTGAACATGGAGAGAAGTTGGTTTATGATATTCAAAAAGAATTAAAAGAAATAACTGGTAAGAACATAGAAGTTATGATATATGGAGACGGAGCATTTAAAGATCCAGTTGGTGGTATTTGGGAACTAGCTGATCCGGTAGTAAGTCCTGCTTATACAAAAGGCTTAGATGGTACTCCAAATGAAATTAAATTAAAATATATTTCTGATAATAAATTTTCTAATTTAATTGGATCGGATTTAGATGAAGCTCTTAAATTAGAAATTAAAAATAAGAAAGAAAATTTAGTTGGTAATAATTTAAGTCTTGGTACAACTCCTAGAAGAACACCTGATTTAGTCGGATCTCTTGCTGATTTAGTCAGCGGCTCTGGTGATAAAGGAACACCTGTAGTCTATATTTCTGGCTACTTTGATAATTTAGCTGATGACTAAAATTAATCTTCTTTTTGAAGGTTTTTTCTTTTAGACTTTTAATCTTATATATGATAAAATATTTTATGTAAGAGAAGTAAGAAGGCAGTGTGTAAAAATGACAAAAATTATATCTTTAGTAAATCAAAAAGGTGGAGTAGGAAAAACTACAACTAGTATAAATCTAGCTGCTTCTTTAGGAAAGCTTGGTAAAAAAACAATTTTAATTGATTTAGATCCACAAGGAAATACATCAACTGGACTAGGTATAAATAAAGGCGATATTAATCATAGTATATATGATGTTTTAAATGGCTCAATTGAACCTAAAAAGGCAATTATTAAAACCAAGTTTACTAATTTATCTATTCTTCCAGCAACTATTAACTTAGCGGGACTTGACTTAGAATTAGTTGAAAAAGGCTATCATAATGTATCATTTAAGAAAAATGAGCAATTAAGAAATGCCCTTGATAAGATTAAAGATAATTATGAATATATAATTATTGATTGTCCACCATCACTAGGACTTTTAACTACTAATGCTTTAGTTGCTAGTGATTCAGTAATTATACCGGTACAATGTGAATTTTTTGCATTAGAAGGGATTACTCAACTTCTTAATACAATTATTATGACTCAAACAAGATTAAATCCGAATTTAAAGATTGAAGGAGTCTTACTAACTTTACTTGATTCAAGAACTAATTTAGGTTTAGAAGTAGTTGAAGAAGTACGTAAGTTTTTTAAAGATAAGGTCTTTAATACAATTATTCCTAGGTTAATTAGATTAGTTGAGGCTCCATCGCATGGAGAACCAATTAATGAATATGATCCAACTTCTAGAGCAGCAGAGGCATATCTTAACCTAGCAAAGGAGGTTATTGAAAGAAATGGAAAATAAACGAAAGGCGCTAGGAAAAGGTTTAGAACAATTATTTAGTAGTGAACCAATGGATTTTTCTCAAGTGGAAAAATCTATTGTTGAGCATGCTAAAGAAACTGATATTGTTTTAATACCAGTTGATCAAATCAGAAGCAATCCATATCAACCTAGAGAATATTTTGATGAAGTCGCTCTTGAAGAACTAGCATCGTCAATTAAAGAACATGGTGTTCTTCAACCGATTATTGTTAAAAAAAGTATCAAAGGATACGAACTTATTGCCGGTGAACGTCGTACTAGGGCATCAAAACTCGCAGGAATTAGAACAGTTCCAGCTATTATTAAAGATTTTACAGATGAAGAAATGATGGATATTGCTCTTCTTGAAAATATTCAAAGAGAAGATTTAACTCCAATCGAGATTGCTGAAGGTTTTAAAAAATATATTGATAGAACAGGGATTACCCAAGAAGAAATAGCTATAAAATTTGGAAAGAGTAGAAGTTACATAACTAATTTATTAGGTCTTTTATCATTACCTAATAAAGTTAAAAATTTAATTAATAAAGGAAAAATATCTCAAAGTCATGCCAGAGTTTTATCTAAACTGGAGGAAGAAGAGATAATTTTATCTTTAACAGATAAAATTATAGATGAAGATGTTTCAGTGCGAGAACTTGAAAAGCTTGCATCAGGAGAAAAAATCATTAAGAAAAAACCACTTGCTAAAAGTAGTTTTAAATCAGCCGAAATGTCTGCTTTAGAAAATTCTTTAAGAGATATAATTGGTACTAAAGTAATAGTATCAAACAATAAAATTACTATTCCTTTTGACAGTGTTCCTGACTTATATCGAATATTAGATATTATTAACATTAAAATCGATGAAAAACAGGATGACTAATGGAAAAAGACTATAGACTACAAGATCTAGTAATAATGAAAAAGCCCCATGCTTGCCAAACTAATCTTTGGGAAATAACAAGAATGGGTGTTGATATTAAAATAAAATGTGTTAATTGTCAAAGAGAAATTATGATGGATAGATTAGAATTTGAAAAAAAACTTAAAAGGAGACAAAAATGAAAAGAATAAGACGGGTAAGAGACAGAATAGTTCTTCACCCAATCATGACTTTTATTGTTTTAATAATAGGAACAATCGTTTTAAGCGGTATTTTAAGTCTATTTGATGTTAGTTCAACTTATAATAAAGTAACAGCTAGCGGGAACTATGAATCAATCTTAGTATCTGTAGAATCTTTATTTAATATAAGTGGATTAAAATATATATTTAGTAATACAGTATCTAATTTTGCTGCTTTTACACCATTATCAATGCTTTTAATTACATTAATTGGCGTTGGCATAATGGACAAAAGTGGCTTCTTAGATTCTTTTTTCTATATTTTAACTAAAAGAGTAAGTAAAAGAGTTGTAACTTTCTCGCTAGCTTTAATATGTATTTTTTCTTCAATTATCGGAGATTTAAGTTTTATTGCTTTAATTCCACTTGCGGCTCTTCTTTTTAAATATGGGAAAAGAAATCCTAAAGCGGGTATAATATGTGCTTTTGCCTCAATTACATGTGGTATTGGTATTAACGTATTTATAAACTCTGTTGATTCATCACTTCTCAGCTATACTACAATAAGTGCAGGAATGTTATCAGTTGGTTATACAATTAATACTTATTATTCTATTTTAATTATGTTTATAATGGCTATTTCACTTGCGCTTATTATTACTTCAGTAACTGAAAAAATAATTGTTCCGAAAGTAGGACACTATAATTTTGAAGATCAAGAAGAAGATTATTTAACTAAAAGAGAAAAGAAGGGTTTAATAATTTCCGGTTTTTCAGGACTTATATATATATTAATATTTGTTTATAGTATAATTCCTGGTCTGCCGCTAAGCGGCAAACTTCTAGATCATTCACAAACTTTATATATAGATAAACTATTTGGTTATAACTCATTTTTTAATCAAGGTTTTGTTTTTGTTATTATCTTTTTATTTATCATTTTAGGTTTAAGCTACGGAATAGTTACTAAGAGTATTAAAAATCATCGTGATATGTGTAATCACTTTAGTCATAGTCTTGATGGTGTCGGAAGAGTAATAGTTTTAATATTTATGGCATCGATGTTAATTTTTGTTTTCAAAAAGACCAATATTGGTTTAGTAATTGTTTCATCACTTGCAAATTTAATTAACACTTCTGGTTTTACTGGAATACCCCTGATAATATTAACACTTCTGGTAAGTGCAATAAGTACTTTGCTAGTTCCAGGAAGTTTAAACAAATGGGTAGTTTTAAGTGGAGTAGTTGTGCCTGTATTTATGAATGCAGGGATGAGTCCAGAATTTGCTGGCATTATTTTTAGAGCTGGAGAGTGTTTGACTTATGGTCTTACACCGTTAATGGCTTATTTTATTATATATATTGCATTTATGGAGTTATATAGCCAAGATGAACACGACACAGTAATAGGTAATATAAAATATATTTTACCTTATGCAGGATATACAGCTTTATTATGGATACTTATTTTAATATCAATTTATATAATAGGCCTTCCTCTAGGAATTCATAGTTTTCCAACACTTTAGCTAAATATGATTATAGAGGGTTATATATTTACTTATTTATATATTATTCTTATTTTATTTATAACTTCAGTTTTAAGTGAAATCTTTAAAGTAAGAAAAATAATTACGAGAAAAATAGTTCATATAGGAGTTACTTTTTCATATTTTATAATGCATTATTATTTTGGATATACTATTCATATGGTAATCGTGCCAGTTACTTTTGTAATTATGAATTATATTTCTTACAAAAAAAATATTTTTAAAGGAATAGAAAATAAAGGATCATTAGGAACAATATTTTATCCAATTAGTGTTTTAATAATGGCGATATTTACATATTTTAATAGTAGATTTGATTCTGCTTATGCAATAGGACTATTTTGTATGGGTTTAGGAGATGGCTTTGCTCCTTTATTTGCAAGTTTTTTCAAAAGTAAAAAGATAATTAATAATAAAACTATTACTGGATCACTTACAGTTTTAATAATATCTTTATTAGTCGCATATTTTTTTGGAATTTATTTTAATCTAGATTATAAAATAATTGATATTTTGATTATAGGTTTTAGTGCAGTATTGATTGAGTTAATTGGTGTTAAAGGTTATGATAATCTGTATTTACCACTAGGAATCTTTATTATTGTTATTATGTTAGGAGTTTAAAATGTATTTAGAAGTATTATTACCATCAATTTTAGCTTTATATGCACTGCACAAGAAAAAGATTACTTTAAGTGGAGTAATCTTTGCTTGGATTTTAGGAATTATAATTTTAACTTGGGGAGGATATTTTGCTTTTATAGCTTTAGCACTTGTTTTTATTTTAACAATAATTACTGATAAAATAAAAAAAACAAAAAAGGATAAAACAAGGGATATTAAACAAATGATTAGTAATGTTTTAATAGCAGCTATTTGTATTGTTTTATTCCACTTAACCAATGATAATATGTTTTATATTATGTACTTTGCAGTTATTGCATCGAGTCTTTCTGATACGATGGCAAGTAGTATTGGAACATTATCTAAAAAAAGACCAATTAATATTTTTACTCAAAAAAAATTAAATACTGGTGAATCTGGTGGAGTATCACTATTAGGACTTGTCGCATCTTTATTTGGTGGCATGATTATCGGAGGAATTTATTTGATTTCTCAGTACAACATTTTAAATTTTATCTTAATAGCTTTAATGGGATTAACCGGCTCAATCTTTGATAGTATCCTCGGAACTTTATTTGAAGGAAAATATATTTGTCTTAAATGTGGTATTAAAGTAGAAGAAAATTTTCATTGTAATTATCCTACGAAGTTAGCAGAGGGTTTCGCATCTATTGATAATAATATAGTTAATCTTTTAAACAATATCTTTATATTTGTTTTAAGTTATATCTTACTTTATTAAAAGTTCTTCATTAATTTTTTTTCAACAATGGCTACTGCCAACTATTGAAACGATCTATTAAAAATGATATTATTAAGTTAAGAAAATACAGGAGGCAAATATTTATGCGGAAAAAAAACATGATTTTAACATTAGTACTAAGTATCATATTATTATTAATGATTACTATAGGAGTATCATATGCTTATTTTACTGCTAATATAACTGGTGGAGAAGAATCTACTACAATCACTGTAAAAGGTGGTAAAATGCTTATTACTTATGATGGTGGAAGTGAGGTTGATGTTGATAATATTGCTCCAGGTAATACTCCATTTGGAACCAAAACATTTACCGTAACTGGATTTAATAATACTAATACACCGATGGGATATAAAATAAGCTTAGTCGTTGAATCAAATACATTTTCAGAAAACGCTATTCAATATAAAATGATCAGCACTAACACAGGTGATAGTGGCAATGTTGCATCATCTATTAATGTATTTACTAATATAAGAAGTGGTGAAGGAACATATACTTTAGGTTATGGTAATTTCA
>JAQVWT010000001.1:65206-71309 GCA_028709545.1 Bacilli bacterium | reverse complement strand
TGCCATTAAAAATCAAGAGTTTAGCATATTTTTGCTAAACTTTTTATATTGCAATATTTCATAAATAAAGATAAGTTAAATATTAAACCAACTAATTTTGATTCAATAATAATTATAATTTATCATTACTATTCAGCATAAAATTTACTATTGAGATATAAGGTAAAGAATGTTTTTAAAATTCTAGTTTTTCTCAAAAAATGGTATAATTAACATAGGAGTAAGGAGACTTTTATATGAATGAACAAATAAGAAGTGAGTCTAACAGAATTCAACCTGTGATGAAACTTGAAAATATCAGCAAAAGTTATAGACCAAAAAATAAAATAATAGAAGTATTATCTGATGTTAATGTTGATTTTTATAGCAATAATTTTTATGCTATTAGAGGACATAGTGGTAGTGGCAAATCAACACTTATTAATATACTTGGTTTAATTGACAATTATGATAGTGGTAAATACCATTTATACGGAACAAAAGCTATTGATTATAATGATAAAAAATTATCTAATTTAAGAATGAAAAATATAGGATTTATATTTCAGGGGATTCACTTGAATCCCACTTTAAAAGCATTTGAAAATGTTATAGTACCTATGTTAATTAATAAAGCTATTGATCCCAAAGAAAGAAAAAAAAGAGCTATAGGGTTATTAGAATCTGTGGGTTTAGCAGAAAGAATTGATCATTATCCTAAAGAATTATCAGGTGGGGAACAGCAAAGAGTTGCAATAGCTAGAGCACTTGCTAATAATCCAAGTATTATATTAGCTGATGAGCCAACTGGTAATCTTGATGAAAAAAACGAAAAAGAAATTTTTAGTCTTTTAAAAGAGTTATCAAAAAATGGGAGATGTGTAATCGTCGTTAGCCATAGTGATTATGTTAAGGAATATGCTGATAAAGTTTATAAAATATTAGATGGTAAATTGGTTGGTGATGATAAATGAGTATAAAAGATTATTTTGCAAATGCTATTAGGAATATATTAAGAAATAAAAAAAATTTTTCTTATATTATAATTTTAATTATATGTGCAATAGTAACATTAGGAGTATACATTTTTAGATACAATTATCAACTTGCAATTGATACAGGTATTAACAATAACATAGGTTTTAGAACTATAAATTTATATCCTAAAACGGAGTTAGAAGATTTGGGAGAAAGCGAATTATTATCAATTGAACATGTTGTTGCTGTTTATAGTTCTAAATATCAAAAAGCTGTGGTAGAAACTGATTTAGCAAATGAAAATATTGATGGTGTTATAGAATTTCTTTATGGTTCAGAACAAGCATTACCTAATATTGTTGCTGGAAGAACTTTTAAAGAGAATGAAGAAAATGTTGCCATATGTCCGATGAAATTTTATCCTGATGGTAAAACTTTATTAAAAATGAATGATAAATATTTAATCGACGGTAATGATTTATTGGATAAAGAACTCACAATAAACTATTATAGTTATATTGTCGATGAGAACTTTAACGCTGAAGAGGATGAGAAATTTACTGAGAAATTCAAAGTTGTAGGTTTATATAATAATGAACAAGTGGTAACTTTAAATAATCAATGTTTCGTTCCATCAAAGGATGTAAAAGAAATAGTAGAAATAACAAATATTGATACTCAAGGCATGCTATATGGAACAAATGTTATAATAGATGAATTGAAAAATGTTGAAACGGTAATAAAAAAAGCTGAAGAACTAGGATACCAAAATATATTTATACTGAATCAAATAGATGCACAATTCGTTAATTTTTTAAATATATCTTCTATAATTATATTGTCAGTAGTATTATTTACAATTATAGTGCTAACAACATCCTATACAAAAAAGAAAATCATTAACGAATTGAAAATAATAGGTGTATTGAGAACAAGTGGTTATAATAAGAAAACTGTTAAAAACAGATATATGCTTGAGATTCTAATTACAAATATATGTATATTTATAGTTGGATTAATAAGTTGCTTAATTATATATTCAATCTTGAGAGATACTATGTTTAACACCTTAAAATATATGGGTATAAATTTAACAATTGACTTAACATCGTTAATAATACCATTTATTATTATAGTTATAGTAACAACTTTAGTTGCAGTATACCAAGTAGATAAGAAGTGGCGTTTAAATATTGCTCATTTAATAGGAAGTGAGGAATAAAACAATGATTTTGTTAAGGGGTTTTTTTAGAAAGAAAACTGCTAAAATATACTTAATAATATTTAGTACATTACTTACTACAATAATAATTCTTTTTTCCTTAATAAATTATTATTCTAATTTAGAGAACGATTTCTTTCAAAAAACTTCTTACTTGTTGGTGATAAGCAAAAAGGATTGTTACGAAAAACTCACTAAAAATAAGAGTATTGTTAATATAGAGCGAGTCTTACTCTTTGAGCCAGATTATACTTATGATACTCTAAAAAAAATCAATGAAGATGAAAGTTCTGAAGATAATTCACAAGTAAACTGGCAAGATATATTCGAAACAGGTAACCAAATGATTTTAGTGTTTCCTAGTAGTAAAAATAAGTTGGATTTAAACGATCGTCAAGTTCTATTTGAATTATCTTCTATTACAACCGAATATAAAAATGTTAAAGGATTATCAAAAAGACAAATTGGATTTTATCATGAAAATAATAAAATTGAATTTGAAATAAAAAATATTTATGAATCATATTTTACTAATATCTTAATATCTGACAATATTTTTCATAATCTTTTGAATAAGAGTAAAACATTTGCGTATGTGTTGACTATTGAAAATTATGAAAAAGCAATATCGATTGAACATGAGCTGCAAACTTTAGATGATATTGAAAAAGCCAATTTAAACCAAAAGTTTTATGACAATCGTGAATTAAAAACCATGAACACCGTAAAAGACTTAATAAAGAGTTTGAAAATTGCAAGTTATATCATTATTATTGCTTTTTCAATAATATTTACTGTGGTTATAAGAAATATCATAAAAGATGAATATAAAAACATCAATGTTGAAAGACTGTTGGGATATAATGAAAAACAAATAAAAAAACATTTATGTTTGAAAACGACAGTTTTAGATATTATGGCTTGTTCTATTGCTACGGCAATTACTATGATAATTATAGTAATGATTAATAAGTTTTTGGGTTTTAAATTAAGTATATTAGATCCATTCTTATTGTTAAGAGTTTACGGTTTATTATTATTAATTACATCGTTATTGTGTTTATTTTCTAAAACTAATCAGAAAATCTCTGATTAGTTTTTTAATATAATAATTTCTAAAATTGAGGAAAAGGTTATTATCAAAAATTTCCAAATATAATATCTTATTAAGGGAGGAGTAAAAAATACTAACCAATAGTAAGATTTAATTGGAAAGGAGGGATAATAAATGAAGAAATTATTCAGAAATATTCTAATGTCAGCAGTTCTTATGCTTTCATGTTTCTCTATCATGACTGCAGTTAGTGCATGGAGTATGGGAAAAGTTTTTCAACCAGTTTATGACTTAAGTTATACTACACAAACAGGTAATTCATATAATCGTAAAATGACTGCTACATCAGTAAAAATACCGGGAACAGTACAACCACAACTTGGATTTAATATGAGAACAAAGTTCTTATGGTGGACTAATCGTGGAACTGCATATCATACATACACAGCTGAAAATCAGACTCCTGTTGGATTCTCTACAGCTGATTCATATAAATCTGGAAATACAGAGTTCAAATGGTTTTTAAATAACGATGGTTATATACACGCTAATTTATATTATGAAGTTGATACATTCTAACGCAATTAAATATTTATTATATAATCAATATTTGAGTTTGAAGACATAAGATATGTAAAATTATAAACTGTGTTGATGCAAACAACATTGTTTTTCTTGTGACTTCTATTTATTCAATATAGAGGATATATTGATAGTAATTTTTTTGCAGTACAGCAAAAACCAATCTATTTAGATTGGTTTTTTATAATTAATATATTTGAAGTTTTTATTCATTTTTATATTTGAGTGTCCAAAATCCAAAAACGGTATCTTTTCTGCCGATCTTTCCTGTTTGAATATCATCTGGCGCATTGTATTTTATTACTTTATAACCTAGTCCGTAATATTCCTTTGAACCACCGCCATAATAAGTATTAACATGAATAGCAAATAATGGGTTTTATTTTGTTTTGCCCTATTATAATCTACTATTCCAAGAGTTTATCAGAAAATTTCTAATGCATGTACTACCAAAGCGATTTACTAGAATAAAACATTATGGCTTATTATCAAATAGAAATAAAAAATCAATAATTAAATTTTGTAGATTATTAATCGGTCAAGCAGTATTTAGTGATTTTACAAGTAACAAAAATAAAAATCTTTGTGAATTTAAATGTCCAGAATGTAATTCTACTTCATTTTCATATTAAAGATACCAAGACTTAATAAATGCTTTACGTCGACTCAGATAAACTAAAACTTGTAAATTTTGAAAATGCTTAAAAAAGGATTCTTTTTGCAATGGAAACTTTTAAAAAATTAAGATAAAAAAAAATAAAAATCATTATCGATGAAGCTTTTTTATAAAAAGAAAACAAAAAAAATACTTTCCCCTATACCCGCAATTAGGTACAATAAATTTATACCACGCATGAAAACCATTTTGTTTTTATTTCTACAATTAAATATAACTAAACTATAAATTAATATATTGATAAGGTCTAAATCAATTTCATATGTATAGATTATTCTCATTTAATCTATTTTTAACAGTCTTTTTTACATACCTTTATTAAAATAGTCTTTTTTAAATTTTTGATGTATAATTAGATTTAAGAGGTGTTATATGGATCCTAATTTGATTGGTAATTTTATTAAAAATTTAAGAAAAAATAATAATCATACTCAGCAAGAATTTGCAGAAATGTTTGGTGTAACATATCAAGCTGTCTCTAAATGGGAAAATGGGAAAAACATTCCTGATATTTTAATATTAAAAGAGATATGTAAAAAATTTAATGTCGATATTAATGAAATTCTTGATGGTGAAAAAAAGAAAAAAATATTTAATAAAAACATAATAATTATTATTTCTTCTATTTTAATATTTTTAATCACAATATTTAATTTAAGTAAAAATAGAAATGATGATTTTGAATTTAAAACATTATCTAGTAGTTGTTCTAACTTTAATATTACAGGTAGTATTGCTTATAATAGTAATAAATCCCATATTTATATTTCTAATATAGAATATTGTGGTGGTAATGATACAACTGAATATGAAAAAATAGAATGTATCTTATATGAATCAAATGGTAATATTGAAACTAAAATAGATTCATCTACTAGCTTAGAGAATATGGAATTAGAACAATTTTTAAAAGATGTTAAATTTCATGTTGATAACCACTCAGCTGCTTGTAAAGATTTTATTGAGTCTAATGTGTTTTTACAAATAAACGCATCTGACAAGGATAATAATATTATTTCTTATAAGATTCCCCTAGCGTTTGAAGAAAGCTGCTATATCGATTAACTCAACTATAAGTTGAGTTTTTTCAACTTCTTCTTTATTTAAAATATGTTTTTAAGTATGTTATTCTAAATAAAAGCGAGGGAAATTAAAAATGAAATTAATTAGAATATCAACTATTTATTGTATGTCATGTATTTTTATGAATGAAGTATTAAAAAAGATTGAAAAGAAATATTCGGTTTTATATGAAATACAAGATTTAGATTATGATAATGACCAAGAAGAGGTTGAAAAATATAATTTAAAACCAGTATTACCTGTCTATATTCTACTTGATGAAAATTCAAAAGAGATTGATCGTTTAGTTGGTGAAAAAAGTAAAAGTGAATTAGAACAATTTTTAATAAACAATGGAGCTATTAATGAAAAATAAAATATTAGTTATTAGTATTATTTTTATTTTTTTATTTTCTGTTAATCAAACTATAGTAAGGGCAGATAATAAATTAATTTATGGAAATATAAAATTAAGTTCTACTCTTTTAAATGATGTTAATTTTAAAGTACCAATTCTTGGCGAGTTTAATGCAAAAACTGTATCCTTACC
>JAQVWT010000001.1:0-65106 GCA_028709545.1 Bacilli bacterium | reverse complement strand
AAACTATAGTAAGGGCAGATAATAAATTAATTTATGGAAATATAAAATTAAGTTCTACTCTTTTAAATGATGTTAATTTTAAAGTACCAATTCTTGGCGAGTTTAATGCAAAAACTGTATCCTTACCTCTGTTATCAATGATTATGGGTGCAGTTGATGGTTTTAATCCTTGTGCGATGTGGATTTTAATATTTTTAATCACCATGTTATTTAATATGAAAGATCGCAGGAAAATGTGGATTCTAGGTTTAACGTTCATTACTACTAGTGGTCTTATTTATTTATTATTTATGATGTCATGGTTAAATTTAGCTACCTTTTTAACCAAAATACCTTATATTAGACTCTTAATATCAATATTCTCAGTTATCTTTGGAATGATCAATATTTATGGATATTTAAATGCATTAGATAAAGATGTTGGGTGCGATATTACTAATCAAAAACAAAGAAATAAAATTATGGAAAGAATTAAAAAGATTATAACTGAAAAAAAGTTTATTTTATCACTTTTGGGTATAATAATTTTAGCGGTCTCGGTGAATATTTTAGAACTATTATGTTCTTTAGGCTTGCCTGTTATTTTTACTCAAGTTCTAGCAATTAACAATTTAACTACCTTTCAATATGCTATTTATATTTTTATTTATATTTTATTTTTTCTAATTGATGATATTTTAATTTTCTTTATTGCAATGAAGACATTAAATATAAAAGGAATATCTAATAAATATACTAAATATTCCCATTTAATTGGGGGAATTATTATGTTAATTCTCGGTTTATTAATGGCCCTAAAACCAGAATGGTTAATGTTTAATTTTTAAATTCAACCTAAAGTTGAGAAAATTCAACTTTAGAGTTATTTAAACTTATTATTTAATTAGTTATACTTAAAAAGAATGGAGGAAAAAATTATGAAAAATAAAACAATAATCTTTATGGTTATACTAGCGTTTTTAATTGGTGGTACTTTCTCATACCTAGCTTTTAAAAATAATGATATCAAACTAGAAAAATTACCAAAACCAGAAATTACAGAAGGCATTAGAGGAACTAATTTTGGTATCGATAAAAACATTAATGAGGAAACTATCGATAATTATTTAGGACGAGCTGATAGTGTTTATCGTGATATGAGAATGCTAATTGATGAAGGTGATTATGAAAGTATCGGTGGAGATTCTTATTTGTCTGGGATAATTAAAGGATTTGAAGCTGTTCCTTTCCCACTAGTAGTAAATGTTTCTGGCTTGCCAGAAGAAGTTGGTGATACTTATCAAGGTACAACACTGTTTACTTTAACCGAAGATGGTATGTACACTCCTAATTATGAAGAATCTATGGAATATTTGGAATACCATTTTCCTAAAAATAAAAATATTTTTCTAATGTGTGGTGGTGGCGGCTATTCTGGGATGATGAAATCAATGCTAATTGCTCTAGGTTGGGATAAAGATAAAATATACAACACTGGTGGATATTGGTTTTATAAAGGTAATAATAACATCATAATTAAGAATAGTAAAAATAATAATGTTAATTATGATTTTTGGAAAGTAACTTATCACGATATTGATTTTAATCTTTTAAATAAGGTAAATTAATGAAAAAAGTTATATTAATTATAATTACTTGCTTACTTATTTTAGGATGCGATAAAGTCAAAACTTTTTATTTAGATGATGAATATTATGAAAATGATTCATTAACAGAAATAGATAATGACAAATTAAAGGATTTAGAAAAAAATGAATCTTCATTTATAATTTTTATTTATCAACCCCTATGTACTACATCATATGATTTTAATGAAGTTTTAACTGACTACGTAAACACAAATGAAATAGGTTTATATAAAATTACATTTGGGAATATAGATGATACTAATCTAGCAAAACACATTAAATATTTTCCCACTGTAGCTATTTATCAAAAAGGTAAAATTATTACCCATTTAGATCCTAATAAAAATGAAGATATCCCCTATTATGAATCAGTAGAGGGTTTTGACGATTGGCTGACTCAATATGTTTTGCTAAAATAATTTAACTAAAGGAGTAATAATGAAAAATAAAAAAAAGTACTTTGTTGTACTAACAATCTTATTAATTATATTTGTTGTTGTAGTATCAGTAGTTAAAAATAATAATAATTCTAAAACAGACCAAAATATAATTAATAGAGACTCTAAATTATCTGATATTAAATTAATGGACGACAAAGTAAATATTTACTTCTTTTATGGAAATGGTTGTCCCCATTGTGAAGATGAATTTGTTTTTTTAGAAAATCTTAGTGAGGAATATAGTAAAGATATTAACATTTATTCATTAGAGGTTTGGTATAATCAAGATAACGCTGATATATTAATTGATTTTGCGGAAATTATGGGAAAACAAGTTACCGGAGTTCCATTTACTATAATTGGTGAAGAAACTTTTAGTGGATTTGGAAAATCAGCAGAAGATAGTTTTAAAAATGCTATTAAAAAACAAATTAATAACAGTTTTGATGTCTATAATGAATATCAAAAAAGTTAAATATAAAATAGAATATAAACCTTTTATTAAATTTAATTATACTTGTTATGAAACTATAAATAATTGTTTGTATTACATTTTCTTCAGAATCTTTTGATAAATGTTTATATAAAATTTTGAGTTATGGTGGAGACACTGATACTAACGCATGTATAGTTGGAGCGATGGCAGAAGCATTATATGTTATAAATGAAGAATACATCTTAGAAGTGCAAAAAAAGATACCAAGAGAATTTACTGAAATATTAGAAAAAGGCTATAAAGTAATAAAGAAAGAAAATAAGACACTTATAAAATGATAAAATTATCATTTTTTTATTTAAGTCATTATTACTTCTAAATAAAATATAATTATATAGGAGTGATTTTATGTGTACAGCAATGACTTTACAATCTAAAAATAATGAAGTGTTTTTTGGTAGAACAATGGATTTTTCTTATGAAATATCACCTGAGGTATATATTGTTCCGGCAGGTTATGAGTGGATTAGTTTAAATCTGATTTAAAAATCAAAAATAAATATCAATTTATTGGAACTGGTCAAAATACTAAAAACATTTTATTTGCCGATGGCGTAAATAAAAAGGGTTTAGGTGTTGCAGCATTATATTTTTCTGAATACGCTTATTTTGATGAGCAAATAAAAATAGATAAGATATCTATTGCTCATATTGAATTAGTCTCTTACCTTTTAGGTAATTGCAAATCTGTTAATGAAGTAATTAAAGCTTTTAACTCTATCCATTTATTTGGAATAACTGATCCTATAACTAACTCAGTTGCACCTCTTCACTGGATAATTAATGATAAACACCTAAACTGCATTGTTGTTGAGAGTACTAAAGCTGGCGTAAAAATATATAATAATCCAATTGGTGTTTTAGCAAATAGCCCTAATTTTCCGTGGCATCTTACGAATCTTAGAAACTATTATCAATTATCTCCTAAGCAACTAGAAAAAAATATTTGGGGCAATCTTGTTTTGACTCCTTTTGGCCAAGGATCGGGAACTTTTGGTCTACCAGGGGATTATACTCCTCCGTCTAGATTTATTAGGCTATCTTATATAAAAAGTTTTATTGAGCTTCCAAAATCAAATACTGAAACAATAGTTACTTGTTTTAATGCGATGAACTCAGTTTCTATTCCAAAAGGTGTTGTAATTACTAAAAACAATACATTTGACTATACAAAATATACCGTCTTTACAAACTTAACTACAGGGGAATATTATTATAGTACTTATTTAAATCCTGAGATAAAGAAAAAAAATATATTTGACAACAACTCTAATAAGATTATTTCTTTAGGAAAATTATTTTAAATATATATTATTTCTTTTTTAATATTAAATTATGACTACTTGATACTTTTTTTCCACAAATATTTAAATAATATAAAACAATCTCATCATAAAGAAAATCCTTATACTTCGGATTATTATAAATATCCTTAAAGAAGCGCAACACTCCATCGGTATTAGATAATACTAAGAATAAATCAATATTTCCTTCTATTACATATATTAATAATATCATAAAGCAAATTTACGGTCTCATCTTCAGGATCTAACTCATCATAATCATAATAATCATAATAATAAGGACATATCGAAAGTAATAAGTTATATTTATCAACTTTAACTAATTTTGAAAACCTGCCATATATATTTAAATTATTTACTTGCTCATTTTTTTGAGGATAAACCTCGTAAGCATCTATTTTTTCATATGATTCTGCTAAAAATTTAGCTAGCTGCATTTCTCCTGCTCCGACTTCACATAAATAATTATATTCTTCTGGTTTAAAAACTCGTTTAATAATATTTCCAACATATAAATGTCGGTTATCAATAAATTTTGATGATTCTATTTTAGCTTTATCTAAATTATTCAATATATCACCGCTCACAAAAGTTATTTTATGACATTTTAGTAAATTTAACAAGCTAAAGTATGAAAATTAGTGGTTTTCAACTACTGTTTTATAAATATAAATCATAAAATATTAAGAAAGGAGTGTGAAAACATGAAAACATGTCAAAATAATTTTGATTATATCAAAGATAATCCACTTAAAAAACCTTTTCCAATTACATATGTCTGTTGTGTAACTGGACCGACGGGCGCGACTGGACCTACCGGACCAACTGGACCGACTGGACCTACCGGACCGACTGGACCAACTGGACCTACCGGGGCTACTGGAGCTGATGGTGAAATTGGACCGACTGGACCTACCGGACCGACTGGACCTACTGGAGCTGACGGTGAAATTGGGCCAACTGGACCTACCGGGGCTACTGGAGCTGATGGTGAAATTGGACCGACTGGACCTACCGGACCGACTGGACCTACTGGAGCTGACGGTGAAATTGGGCCAACTGGACCTACCGGAGCTACTGGAGCTGATGGTGAAATTGGGCCAACTGGACCAACTGGAGCTACTGGAGCTGATGGGTTAGTTGTTACTGAAAACTCAATGAATGCGCAAAATACTGATGAAGACACCATTCTTGTAGTAGTAGGTGGTACCGATATAGCACTATCCGACAATCAAAGTCTTGATGGTTTTACCGCAAGTGGAGGAAATACAGTGTTCACTGTTCCCGAAGATGGAACATATTTAGTAACTTATCAAATCAATATAACGCTTGCTTTATTATTATCTTCTCGGGTCACACTTAATGGTTCAACACTTGCTGGTTCTGTGTTCTCACCTATAGCTAGTGTAACAGGCTTTACAGCAACTACGATAACTACTCTTGATGCTGGCGATGAGCTTAGTCTACAACTTTTTGGTGTAATTGGTACAGCCGTTCTTCAAGGTGGCGCAGGTGCAACTTTAACTGTAATCCGTCTTACATAAATAAAAATTCTACAAAAAAAGCAAAACAAAAAGATAAAAAACACAATTTTTTATCTTTTTTAATTTTCTTTTAATCTAAATTTTAAAATTATTTTATTTAGCATAAAAAATAATAAGGCAAATAATAACGTCATTATAATATTGATACATATTGGTTCCATTTTATCTAAACTTAGTTTACTTAAAATTACAATTTCATTATTTCCTTTAACAAACCAGTAAGTTGGAAAAAATTTAGCAATCTTTAATACTGATTCTCCTAATATTTCTTGTGGTACAAAAGCCCCACAGATAAAACTGGATCCCAAAGCTACTACATTTACTATTGAACTTATTGCTTCTTTATTGTTAATAACATTTCCAATAAAAAATCCCATAGATGAAGCAGTTATACTAAAGACTAATGAATTAATCATGAATAAAACTCCATTTGCACTGAATATAGCTTGCCTAAAAAAGCATATACCTAAAATCGTAAATAATAACCACACACCCATTGTTACTAATAAATTCCCTAAAAACAGACTATTATTTTGTTTACTATAAGACATTGGACTAATCATATTTCTTCTTTGAATAGTTTTAAGTTTAAATGAACTCATCATCATACCTATAACCGATACTGATATTGCTAAAATAGAATAACTAGAAAAATTATAAAAATAATTAGCACTTGATAACAAAGTTGTATTTTTATTATTAAATACAATATTTGTCTCAAGCTTTAAATCTAATTCTATATATTCTATTAACTTATCCATAGTAACATTATTTGAGTTATATAAACTTGCAATGTTTAAATAGCGATTTAAATACATAATTGCATAAATAGATCTTGAAGAATCTGGAACTCTTTGAATATTAATTTCTGGATTATCATTATTTAGAAAGTCATTAGTAAAATTAGGTGGAAAAGTTAAAATTAAATCAACTTTACGATAAAATAAAGCATCTTTTAAATCTTCACTATCCATTTCCACTATATTTGAAGTGGTTTTTATATAATCTAGAAACGATTTGACTAACTTAGTATCTTCATTATTTATAATCGCAATATTTGGTTTTTGGACTGCAAATGTGGGATTATCATTACTGTATATCGTAAAAATAATTGAAAATATCGTAAAAATCACTACATACAAAACAACAAAAGCAGTGTATTGTTTTAAAATTTTAAGATAATTACTAAATACTATCATACTTTTTCCTCCTTAAAATAATATAAGAAACAGTTATCATTATGAAGGAAAAAATTATCAAACTAAATAAGTTGGAAAAATATTTGTCTAAATTATTATAATAATATAAAGAATAAAGAGCATCAGTAATCATGTTTACCGGATTAATTTTAGCCAATAAAGGAATATTTTTTTCAATTAAATATTTAATATCGCCAATCATCATTCCTGCTAAAAATGATAATAACATAGTTACTGATACTAAAATTCCTGTTTTAGTATTTTCACTTCCTTTATTAGATAATCCAACTATAGCTCCGAAACTTATACCAGCTATTGTTCCGTTTGCCGTTAAAATGATAATTGGCAAAATTTGATTACCAAAATCAACTTTTAAAATATATACCACATAGCTTAGTAAAATTAATGTTTCCATATACTGAATTATAAATGCAACTAATAAAGAAATAAGTAAAAATTTCAATTTATGAATTGGTGAAACATTTAATCGAGCCGCCCTTTTGCTTAAATTAGATTCACTTTCGTTTAAGGCATTAACTCCAAAGAATCCCCCATATAAACAAACCATTCCTATTAAAGTATAAAAATAGGTAACCGTAGAACTTATTTTGTCGTTACTTATATCATTAAAATAATTCTGATTTAAATCCGCTAAAATTATATTTGTAATTTCTTGTTTTTCTATAAATATATGGTTAACAGCACTGTTAATTTGATAAAAGTTGTCAATTACACTTTTAATTATTGTTTGAGATATTCCATTTTCTTTGATATATACATTTATTTCATCTTCTACTAATATATAACCCTTAATTCTATTATCTTCCAGTAATTTTTTTGCTACATCTATATTAACATAATCGGTATTAAATATATTTTCTTCATTTGATAAACTTGCCATTAGATGCTTGAAATCAACATTATTTTGGAACTGTTCATTATCGACTATCGCAATATCAATTTCTGTAAATTTTTCGTTAGAATCAATATTAGAAAAAGCTAAATAAAAAAAAGTTGCAAGTGCTAAAGGAAAAAATAATGTCCAAAAAATCATCGATTTATTTTTTAAAAGTATTTTTAGTTTATTAATAAATATATGAAAAAACATTTCTAATCCCTCAATTCTTTACCAGTTAGTTCTAGAAACACGTCATTTAATGTTGGCAACTCAGAAAAGAATTTATTATATTTTATTTTTTTTGTTTTCATAAACTCAATTAAATTAATTAAATTGTCTTTTCCTTTTTTATAAGTAATATATAATAATTTACTGTCATATGAAACATTTTCTACATTCTTAAGTTTTTTAAATTCTTCAATGATTTCTTGCTTTAAATCATCGATTTCAATAGTTACTTTTTCTTCAATACTGGTTAATTCTTTTAACTCTTTTGAAGTTCCGCTAGCAATGATTATGCCTTTATCTAATATAATAATTCGGTCGCATAATATTTCTACCTCTTCCATATAATGTGTTGTATAAATAATTGTTGCGCCTTCTTTATTTAATTTTTTTATCCCTTCAAGAATATTATTACGACTTTGAGGATCTACTGCTACTGTAGGTTCATCTAAAAAAATGATGGATGGTTTATGAGCTATACCACAGGCAATGTTTAATCTTCTTAAAAGCCCACCACTTAATTTTTTGGGATAAAAATCTTTAAAATCATTTAACCCTACTAAATCGATAGCTTCTTCAACATATCTATTTCTAATTTTTTTATCTTTAATATATAAACCACAAAAATAAGTGATATTTTCTATTACTGTTAATTCTTCAAAAACTGCGACATCTTGAAACACTACTCCTATTTTGGATTTGATATCATAAGCATCAGGGGTCATTTCTTTACCTAAAATGTTTATACTACCACTATCAAAATTAAGTAAAGATAACAGACAGTTAATAGTTGTCGTTTTTCCACTTCCATTTGGTCCTAATAAACCTAAAATTTCTTTTTCTTTTACTTCAAAACTTAAATCTTGAACTGCTTGTAAATTTTTATATTTCTTATTTAATTTTTTTACTTCTATTACATTTTTCATATATCCTCCGACATTCTTAATTATAACAATAATATTTATAATATTCTAAATTTTAAATAGATAAATCTTTATTTTTAAAAATTTTAATTGATACAGTATATATAATTATCGTAATAACTATCATTATTATTAATAATATATAAGGATATTTTTCTCCACTTAAAATTGCAAGAGGCCTAAAAAATGAAAATAAAGTAAAATATTTTAAAATATCTAATTTTCCTTCCATATTAGCTAGCATTTGGATTAGAAAAGATAACAAAGGAATTCCAGCACCAAACATTAAAGAATATTTTGTTTCATTAGCTATAGTGGATGCAATAAAGCAAATGCTTCCTAGAAAAATATGGAATGTTAATAAACTTAAATTTATTAACATTAGTTTAACGATTTCTATTTCACCAGGAAATACTATTTCCGATGAAATTATTGTAATTATTGTGCTGTAAGCAATAATAGCAAAAATTATTAAGTTTAAAACTTGCATTTGGGTCAAAATAATTGTTTTTCTTTTATTAGGTGATGATAATAAACATGCCATTGATCCTTTATCAACATGTGCTGCTATTAATCTATTTGCAACAATTATAGTAACTATTAATGGCATTATTAAAAATAAAAAACCATATAAATAAGTAATTAAGAATCCCGTTAATGTTGCCACTTCCATATTCATTCCAAACATAGCCATTAATTCTGGCATTGTTTCTGCAAAACTTTCCATCATTTTTAGTGCTTCTGGCTCATACATACTAACTATAATTGCTATATACAGTGTTAATACGGCTAAAAATATCAAGACAAGCTTATAATTTGATTTTATACTTTGTTTAAATAGTGGTAAGTTAATCATTATTTTCACCTCCATAAAAGTTCATGAAAATATCCTCTAAACTTTGCTTTTCTTCATCAATATCAATAATGTCATATTTATTTAAAATCTTTATAAATTCTTTTATATTATTTCTTATCAGAAAAGTTACTTTGTTATCAATGATATCTGTTATTTCAATCTTTGCTTTTTGAATATTCTCTATATCTTTTTGATTATTAAAAGTGATTGTAAACTTTCTAGATTGATTCTTTTTTAAATTTTTTATTGAGTTTATTGCAACAATTCTACCGTTCTTTATTATTGCAACTTTGTCAGCAGTTCTTTCTATTTCTTCAAAAATATGGGAAGATATTAAAATAGTTTTACCTTTTTTCTTTTCTTCATTAATCATCTTAATAAAGATATTTTGCATCAATGGATCAAGCCCGCTAGTAGGTTCATCTAAAATCAATATATCTGGGTCATGCATAAAAGCAACAATTATTCCTAATTTTTGTTTCATTCCTTTTGACATTTTTTTAATTTTAGTATTTGAATCTAATTCAAATCGTTTAATTAATTCATCAGCCTTATTTAAATTTTTCAAACCTCTATATTTAGCCATAAAATCAATAAATTCTGTTCCGGTCATATCATTTATAAATGCCCCTTCTCCTGGAATATACCCAAGTGTTTCTTGAATTTTATCTGATGAAGTAAAGCAATCGCAATTATTGATATAACATTCCCCATAATCAGGTTTTATAAATCCCATCAAATGTCTGATAGTAGTTGTCTTTCCTGCCCCATTGGGTCCTAAAAACCCAAAAACTTCTCCTTTTGGAATTTCAAAACTTATATCAAAGACCCCCTTATTATTTCCATAATCTTTTGTTAAATTTTTTATTTTTATAATTGACTTACTCATTATTAAATCTCCTTGTATCTAACTATATTAATTATATCATTAATTCTTATTAGTATAATAAATAAATTAATAAAATTTGGTTTGTCTTTAAAAAACTTTATTTAAGTGATATAATTTAGTAGAAAGTAAAGGAATATTATGAAAAATAATTATAAAATAATATCTATTATCATATTTGTTTTAACTTCTATTAGTTTATTAATAAGCTACTTATTAAAAACCTCTGGCATATTTTTAATAGAATTTGGTTTAATTGGCTATTTTTTAACAATAATATTCTTCTTGTTAAGTAAAAAAAATAAAAGAATTAATAAAATATTACTTATAAGTTTTGCCACATTATTTTTATTAAGTATATTATTTGGAACAATCGATTATTATCGAAGCAGAAGTGGTAAAAGTCCAATTTTTGCAATACTTGTAACTAGATATAAAGATGGTGGTAGTAAAGAATACTTTGGTTTAGGATATAAAGTTATAAAATGTCATAACCTAATTGGAGATAATTCTAGTAACATGGGATTTTATAATTTAGAGATAAATACAACTTGTATCAATAGTTCCGATATTTATCCTTTATATCTAAAATTAATTGACAATATACTAAGTGCTAAAAGTTATTCAAAACCTGAATATATAGCTCTTGATTTAGACACCTTTGAATTACTAGACCAATATTACCAAGATTTATTACTGAAATATACTGAAAAATATAATAAAACTATTGTTAAAGCTAATTATCAGGAATTAAAAGATAATGGCTACGCTGATGAGGGGGGATTAAACTTAAAAGGGTATTTGATTAGTATTAATTATTTTAAAAAAGCAAATAATAATATTACTCTCGAAATTGGACGTTATAAAGAAAGTTTAGGTGCCATAGGAAAATGTTATAAAGCTCGTTATAAAAATAGTGGCTGGATAATTAAAGAAACTTGTAATTGGTTAAGTTAAAAAGAAGATTTAAGGTTTTAAATCTTCTTTTTTGTTATCTTTATATTTAGATTTATGCTTACCACATTTCTGTGTAATTACCATCTGATTTATATACATGATCCATTAATATAATATAAGTGAAATTAGTTGATTTTAATAAACCATCATATTTTGTTAAAGTAACGACTCTCACTGTTGTAGGAAGTGATTCAGCTATATAAATATTGGTTTCATCTAAGCCGATTATAACCGCTACATGACCATCTCTACCAATTATATCTCCGACTTTAACTTTACCACTTTGCATTAATTCTTTAGTAATCTTTAAATTTTCGCCTAAATCACCCACGTCATCATCACGATAAGTATCCCCAGCTCCAGAATCACCGACATCAAATCCACCATTTATTAATGTCCAGGTTACAAAGCCACTACAGGTAAGCCCATTAGGCGCATATCTACTAATAAAATTATCCCATATATTACATCCCCAAGTGGCTGGGCCATGCATACTTATAGTTATTGATTCAAATTTACTACTATGTAAATACAGTCCCCGATGATAATATCTACCTTCCCCATCTACCTGAGGTGATCCAGAATGATTATTTAATCTTCCGTTTTCATTAAAATATTTTACGGTATATGGAAACTCTAAAAGCAAAAATCTAGCTGCAGCTACTACACCTGCTCTAGTTTTATATCCTGCTTCATCTATTCTATTAAATAATATTTCATCAAGAAGGTCAGCTTCTTCTTTTGAATATTTATTACATGGTAAAAAAGACTTATTCGAATTAACAACTGGTAAAGTTATTAAATCACTAACTATAACTTCTATGTCTTTTGTTTTATTATCTTCTGTTTGAACCGCTACTGTTGTCCTTCCGGAATTTACTCCAGTTATAATATCATCCTCTAGCAAGACTATTTCTGGATCTTCGCTAATCCAAGTTAAAGACATGTCTTTATTTGTTGATGTTGTAACGGTTGCAGATAACTCATACTTTTCGTTAATCGCTAAATATATTTTTTCTTGAGGAACTTCAATACTTATTGTCTTTGTTTCTATAAAAGGTACTTTTATTTCGTCAAAATCAAATTTACTTCCTAAAGATATGTAAGCAATATAAAATAACATTAATAAAATAAAAGCAACTTGTATCATTTTTTTCATATTTATCACTAAAATGATTATACCAATTAAATACTGTTTCTTCAAACTTTTTAGTTAATTTTTTATGTTAAGTTTACTAGTTACTTTTTTATCACATATTATCAAAAAAAAGTAATCCTATTTGATTAAAGTTTATTGTTTTCATGCTATAATTATATCAAGATATGGATATGATTTGATGAAGAAATATTTTTTTATAGTTATAACTATTTTATTATTATTTAAAACCTCTGTATTTGCCTTAGAAATTGAAACAGAGTCAGAAAATATTTTGTTGTATAATTTAAAAGATGAAAAGGTTATTTATCAAAAAAATAGTGATGAAAATACTAAGATAGCATCGCTTACCAAAATAGTTACTGTTTTAGTTGCTCTTGAAAATATTGAAGATATTAATGAAAAAATTGTTTTAACTGAAGAGGTTTTTGAAGGACTTATAGAAGCTGATGCGTCGGTTGCTGGCTTTAAAGTTGGAGAAATTGTCACTTATGAAGATTTACTTTATGGAACTTTACTACCAAGTGGTGCCGATGCATCAATCGCTCTAGCAATCAATCTTTTTGGAAATGAAAGAAAGTTTGTTCAAGAAATGAATAATTTAATGATTAAATTAAATATTAAAAACACTTATTTTACTAATACAAGTGGACTTGATGAAGACGGTCAAAAAGCTACTTTAAATGATTTATTAACTATCTTTTTATATGCTTTTAAAAATGACAAATTTATGGAAATATTTAATTCATCTAGCTATACTACTTATAATGGCAGGCTTGATTTAAAAAGCACTTTATCTTATTATGAAAGAGTTTATAGTTTAGATACAAAAATTATTAAAGGTAGTAAAACAGGCTTTACGAATTTGGCTGGCTTATGCCTTCTTAGTTATGCTGACTTTGATAATATGGAATTAGTATTAATAACTACAAATGCCCCCGTTAATGAACAGCACTTTCCTTATAATGTAACAGACGCACTTAATATTTATAACTACTATTTTAATAATTACAGTTATTTTACCTTACTTAATAATAACCAAGTATTAACAAGTGTTCAAACTAAATATAGTAAAGAAAAAGAAGTAAATTTGATATATAAAGGTTTTGATTTTAAATATTTTTTGCCAAAAGATTATGATAAAAATGAAATTGAATTTGAAATTGATATTCATGATAATTTAACTTTTAACACTCGTGCTGAAAAATCAGTTGCAAGCTTAGTTGTTAAATACCAAGATGATAAGATTTTTACAGGTGATCTTTATTTAGAAAATAAAATAAATTTTTCTGTAATAAGATTTGTTATTTATTATAAATATATTTTTATTGGGTTAGTTATTATATTAATAATCTATTTTAAACAAAAAAAATTAACATTTAGTTAATTTTGAAAGCGTTTATTTCTTTTTTCTGCTTTTGCTGCATCACGACAAGTTTTGCATTTTTTTGGTTCTTGAAAACCTTTTTCATTGTAAAATTCTTGTTCACCAGCAGTAAAATCAAATTTAGATCCACATTGTTCACAAGTAAGTTCTTTGTCTTCCATTTATATACCTCCTTTATTTGATTTAATTATAAATTTAAAAAGCCACAAAGGTATATAAATTATAGAATAAATCCGAAACTAATATATCACGCTAATTTATTTGTGTCAATAACATAAAACATATGATATAATTAATTCTAGGTGGTAAGTATGGATAATAGAACAAAAATTAAATTATTAAGTGAGATAGAAGATTTGATAATAGAATTGAACGGTTTAGATGAATATGAAATACACAAAATTGGTATTAGCATGGATGAATATGAAAATCCAACACAAGAAACTGTACAAACATTAAAAAATTATATTAAACAAAAACAAAGCGATGAAAAGGAAAGAATGTTTTATGGCAGGTAGAAAAGACGCTAAAAGAGTTAAAGATATTGACGGAATGCATGGACTAATGGTTCATGTCAAACCATTAAGAGCTGATTCAGATGTTTATATTAACCTTAAAATAGATGTTACAGAATTAGTTCAGTATTATGAAGAAATAAATAAAAGTGATAAAAGCATGAAGACAACATATTTTCATTTGTTTTTTACGGCACTAGGAAAAACAGTCTTTAATAGACCCCTATTAAATAGATTTGTTATTAATAAAAAATATTATGATAGACATGATGTAACCATTTCTTTTGTTGCAAAGCGAGAACTCACTGACGATGCTGAAGAAAATTTTTCAGTAATTACTGTTGATTCTAAAGATAATATTTTTTCACTAAGAGAAAAAATATCCGGTCAAGTAAAAAGCATTCGTTCTAGCAAATTAAATAATGCTGATGAGTTTATGAATAAAATTGGCAGATTACCCAAATTTATAAAAAACATTATTATTTCTCTTGTAAGGTTTGCTGATAATCATGATCTTATACCGGCTTCTTTAACTGGAGATTCAATTTATCATTCTTCAGTAATAGTTTCTAACTTAGGAAGTATTGGCTGTGGAGCAATTTATCACAATTTAACTGATTTTGGTACTAACTCAATCTTAATTACAATAGGTGAAATAAAAGAAGAAGCAGTTGTTATAAATGGAAAAGTAGAAATAAGAAAAATGTGTGAGTTTGGTGCTAATATTGATGAGAGAATTGCTGATGGTTTTTACTTTGCAAAATCATTAAAATTATTTGAACATATTTTATTAAATCCAGAATTACTAGAAGAAAGCGCAAGCACAAAAATAAATATTTAAATTTTAAAGGAGTATTATGAAAAAAATATATATTATGGCATCATATACTGGGACAATTTTTTCAAGATTCTTAACTTTATTCTCAGAAGAAAAATATGTGCATATTAGTTTATCTCTTGATAAAGAATTTAAAAAAGTGTATTCTTTTGGAAGAAAAAATCCTCGGAGAATTTTACCGGCGGGATTTATTGAAGAAAATCTAAAATTAATTTCAACTGTTTACACTAATTCAGTCACTAAAATATATGAACTAGAAGTGACTGCTAAGCAACATGAAACATTAAAACTAATTTTAAAAGAAAAATTCATTAACAATGCAAGTAAATATAAATATAATATTAAAGGACTTCCAATGATTAATTTTAATCTAAGATATCAAAGAAAATATCATTATGTTTGTAGTCAGTTTTGTGCAAAAGTTTTAATAGATTCAGGAATAACTGATTTTGATAAAGATTATTCTTTAATTAAACCAAAAGACCTTGTTGAACTTGAGAATTTAAAATTAGTTTATGAAGGAACAATCAACGACTTATTTAAGTTAAATTAACAACTATGTTGTTTTTTTTTGAAAAAAAGAAGGACTTAGTCCCTCCATTTAAAGTTAATTACTTCTGGAATATCAGTTCCATGTTCTTTAATATACTCTTCATGATATTTTAATGTTTCTTCACATTTTTGAGTTAATTTTTTGATTTTTTCTTCATCTAATTTAACATATTTTAAAACATCAAGTACTAAGTGGTAGCGGTCAATTTTGTTTTTTACGCGCATATCAAATGGAGTTGTAATTGTTCCTTCTTCTATATATCCGTGAACATGTAAATTTTGATTATCTCTTTTGTATGTTAGTTGATGAATTAAATCTGGGTACCCATGAAAAGCAAAAATAATTGGTTTATCGACAGTAAATAAATTATTGTATTCATCATCTGTTAAACCATGAGGATGATGATAATTTGAAACAAGTTTCATTAAATCAACCACATTAACTACTCTAACTTTTAGTTCAGGAATATTTTCTTTTAGTATTTGTTTTGCAGCTATTACTTCCAGTGTCGGCGTATCTCCAGCGCATCCTAAAACTACATCTGGTTCATCATCACTTGCCCATGGGAATATATCAGCACCCTTAGCACAGTGTATTTTTGCCTCTTCAATATTAAGCCACTGAGGTCGATCGTGTTTGGAAGCAACTATAACATTTATATAATTTTTAGTTCCAATTATATGGTGAAAACATGAAAGAAGTGTATTTGCATCGCATGGTAAATATATCCTTGTTATACTTGGTTTCTTAGTCACTAAATGGTTAAGAAAACCTGGATCTTGGTGAGTAAAACCGTTATGATCTTGCTGCCAGCAATGACTAGTTAATATATAATTAAGAGACGAAATAGGTGCTCGCCAAGGAATCTCGCTACACATTTTAAGCCATTTTGCATGTTGAGATGCCATAGAGTCTACTATTCTAATAAATGCCTCATAACTATGAAAAAATCCATGTCTTCCCGTTAAAATATATCCCTCTAACATCCCTTGACAAAGATGTTCTGATAAAATACTATCTATTACTGCTCCATCACTTGCTAAAAATTCATCATATTCATAAGTTTCTGCATTAAATTTTCGGTTTGTAACTTCAAATACAGGACCAAGTTTATTAGAAAGAGCCTCATCTGGTCCAAATATTTTAAAATTAGAATTTTTTCTTACTACTTCTCTTATGTAAGACCCAAGAACGCTCATATCACTTGCATCCACACTCCCATGGCTATTTAAGTTTAAAGCAAATGGAGTATAATCAGGAATATCTAATTCTTTTAATAATAAACCACCATTAGTATGAGGACTTGCACTCATTCTTTTATTTCCTTTTGGAGCAAGGTCTCTTAAATAACTAACTAATTTCCCATTTTCATCAAAAAGATTGTCTACTTGATAACTTTTTAACCACTCTTCTAGAAGTTTTATATTTTCTTCTGTTCCCCCACCCGGAATCGGTACTTGATGTGCTCTAAATGTACCTGAAATTTGTTTTCCTTCATAACTATCAAGTCCAAGCCATCCTTTTGGAGTTTTTAATATAATCATCGGCCACGTCGGTCTTGCTTTATCTCCCGTAATTTTAGCTCTATTCTTAATGTTTTTTATTTCTAAAACGACTTCATCCATTACTCTCATCATTTTTTGATGCATCACTAGTGGCTCATCGCCTTCTACTAGATAGGGATGATAACCCATTCCTTCAAAATACTTAATTAATTCTTCTTCTGGTATCCTTGCTAAAATTGTTGGATTTGCTATTTTATATCCATTTAAATGTAAAATAGGAAGTACTACTCCATCTTCAACCGGATCAAGGAGTTTATTAGCATGCCAAGAAGCAGCAAGTGGCCCAGTTTCTGCCTCACCATCACCGACAACACAAGCTGCTATTAAATCTGGGTTATCTAGGACTGCGCCAAAGGCATGCGAAAGACTATAGCCAAGTTCTCCGCCCTCATTTATTGAGCCAGGAACTTCGGGTGATGCATGACTTGATGTCCCACCTGGAAAGCTAAAATATTTACATAATTTTTTTAATCCCTCTTCATTTTGAGTAATCTCTGGATATACTTCAGAATATGTTCCTTCTATGTAAGATGCCCCAAATACAACTTGTCCACTATGCCCAGGCCCTGATATATAAAACATGTTTAAATCATATTTATTTATAACCCTATTTAAATGCAAATATATAAAATTTTGTCCGGGAGCACTTCCCCAGTGACCTATTAATTTGGTTTTAATATCTTCTTTTATTAACGGTCTTTTTAACAAAGGGTTATCTTTTAAATATATTTGAGCACATGATAAATAATTTAAAACCCGAAAATATTCATCAATCTTTTCTAATTCTGTTTTCACTTTTATCCACCTCTTTATTATCTTAATTATACACGAAATTTAGTAATTAAAAAAGGATAACTACAAAGTTATCCAAAATTGTTCATTTTCCGTAAACTGGACTTTTAACATATCATTATTTAGCATATAAGTTAAATACCCTTTAATAGTTAGACTTATAAAAGAATACTGAATAAAATCCATTTTTAAATTATATGTTTCAAAAATGTTTTTTAAGATCGTTTCAAAGGTTGCTTTTTTAAAACAAATTTTTTTTATATAATTAATAATATTAATAGTATTATCATAATTTAATTTAACTATAAATTTATTATCTATAAAATTTTCACCATGGCTTGGAACAAATAGTTTACCATCCAAACTTTTAATAAAATCGAGAGTTTCAAAATATTTTTGAATATCATAAATAAACTGTAATTCATGTTTTTTTATAATATCTTCTCCGGCAACAGCATCCGCTAAAAAATAAATATCATCACTAGTTTTAAAACCAACCATCTCACTGTTATGACCTGGAAGATTAAAATATTCTAAACCCTCTGGTAATATTGCTTTAGATAGTTCATTAACTACACTTGCTTTTGGTACTAAATAAGGATTATTTAAATATTTGTGAGGATTTCCTCCGTAGCTAATAATACTAGTTAGCTCTGGATTCTCAATAAATATTTTCTCTGTTTTAGGTGCATAAATCTTAACCTTTAATTGTTCTTGAATTATATGATTGCCCCCGATATGATCTGGATGAGAATGAGTATTTAGGATCATCTTTATTTGCCAGTTTTGACTATTACAGATTTCCATTATTTCTTTGCCTACTGAATCACTTAAACCTGTATCAATAATCGCAACATCTGTTTTATTTATTAAATAAATACCAACTTTATTATGCGAATCGATAATATATGTTTTATCACCTAGTTTTTTTAATTTCATATTGTATCACCATTAAGTAGTATAACACTTATTTAAAGTTTGTTCTAATTGATTTAGTATTTGATATATATTAATCTAAATCATGGCGTGCAAGTATCTGTGCTGGTGTTTTTCTAATTGTATTATAAACCGGAATAATACCAACGACTAAGTTAAAGACAAAACAAATTAGCAGTGATAAACCGACAATATATGGATTAATTACAAAGAGTTTTTTCATAAAATTCACTTCTGTTAAAACTTTTATTATATAAGCCATTAAAACAGATCCACTAATACAAGCTAGACTAGTAATTGCAATAATCTCTCCAGTAAACATCTTATAAATATCGCTTTTTTTAACACCTATTGCTCTAAAAATACCTATTTCTTTAATCCTTGATAAGAATGAAGAACGAATCATTAAGAATATTTCAATTAAAGAAATTAATAATATTATCCCTGAAACTACAAGCGTACTTAATACTGAATCTTTAGTCTCTTCTTTATATAAATTTTTAGCAATATCATAAGTATCACTAATATTTAAAGTTTTATCTCTAAATGTTTGAAGACCTACCTCTTTATCTTTAGCGTATACCGTAATATTGTCTAAAGTATTAATTAAACTATATTTTAAAGTAGATGGACTAATTAAATAATAATTATAGTTTTCTTTTGATTCATAATACCCTACTACTTTTAACTTTTGACTATTTATTTTTGCATCAATGGTTTTATTAAGTGGCATTTGGTAGCGATAATCATAATTTACTACTATCTCATAATCATTTTCTGGCCACTTACCTCTTTTTAATTTTATTTCATCTTTTAATAAATTATAATCTAGTAAATTTAGAGCGTTTTCATCTTGAACATCTACATAATAAACTTCAGTTGTCATCGCCCCAAAATAACTATAAGAGTTCTCTTTCGCCCCTACAGAATTTGCAATAATATTAAGAAGTTGGTTCGGGTTTGCATAAATAGATGGGCTTTGAAGATCTGTTATACCAACTATTTTAAAAGGTTTCATATTTGGAATAGTAATTTCCCGATTAAGTAAATCTTCGTCTTTTAAAATTCCGGCCTGTTGAGGATTTTTACTATTAAACATGTTGGTTATTACTATCTTGTCAACAACAACTTCATATTCACTTTCTGGAAGATTACCATAAACTAAATCTTCTTTGGTAATCATCTGGGTGCTTGACAGTGAACCACTTAAACTTCCTGTTGCATCAACTGTTTGATAATAATCATTAAAATTCATATTAAACCCAACCATTGAATTTCCTGGTAGCAAGTATTCTACTATATCCTCTTCTTCATACTTTAAATAATCATCAACATCTATTTTAGGCATTACAATTTGTAAATAATTCTTATTATAAGAAACAAAGTCTTCATCTTGAATATTTAAAACTCCAAATATTCTCGATAATGAAAACATAATAAACATACTTGATGCAAGGAAACCGAGTAGTAGAAGTTTTCTAACTAAACTATAATCAACAATCTTTTTAAAACCATTTATTACAAGTGTAAATAAATTTAAAATTGAACTATAACGCTTTTTAATATTTTTATTAATAATTTCTGAGAAGTTAAATTCATATTTTTGATAAACACTTTTATCAATTTTTTTATAATGTTCATCAAGAAGTTCAATACCTGATGCATCATCAATAATTTGAATCTTATCAGATGTATTACTTCTAATATAAAAATTTCCATTTTTAATAACAATATCTAAATCAATTTTTTCTTTTGCATCTGAATAAAAATCAATATTAATATTCTCTTTAGTCATTGCCTCTTTATTTTTGAAATCTTTTAAATAAATATTGTTTTCAATTGTATAGTCAAGATCTCTTTCATTATTATTAATATAATCTAAATCAATTTTACCATCTTTAATTTCAATAATTCTTGATGCATAAAATTCGGCTAAATTTCTTTCATGAGTAACTAAAATTACTAATCTGTTTTTAGATATTGATTTGATAATATTCATTATCTCTAAAGTGTTTTTAGAATCTAAATTACCAGTTGGTTCATCAGCTATTATAATATCAGGATCTTTGACGATTGCTCTGGCAATACCAACCCTTTGCCTTTCACCACCAGATAACATGCTAGCTGGGCGATTACGATAGCGGTAGATATTAAGTGTCTCAAGAACATAATCTACCCTTGTTTTTATTTCTTTTTTATCTTTAATACCGACCATTTTTAAAACAAGTGCAATATTATCAAAAACCGACATATCTTCAACTAATTTATAATCTTGAAATATATAACCAATATTTAAATTTCTAATTTTATCAATTTTATTAACTCTTCTTTTAGTTATTCTTTCGCCATTAATATAGATTTTACCTTTATTAACTTTATCAAGTCCGCCAATTACATTTAAAAGTGTTGTTTTACCACATCCTGATGGTCCAAGAAGGGCAACTAATCCTGTTTTATCAAAACTTAAGGTTGTATTATTAATAACATGAATTTCATTTTTTTTGCGTCTATTAAAGTATTTATTAACATTTTCTATTTTTATCATTTAAACCACCTCATTAAATGTCTTCATTGCTGATTTTTTAAATAAGCTCTTGGCAAACTTACTTGAAATAAGCTGAGTCATTATAATTAAAATTAGATAAACAATGACATAATCAATAATCCTAATATAAGTCATTAAATCTTTAATATAGCTAAATTTTATAATATTATAATATACTAGTAACAAAAATCCAATTAAGAGAAAATAAGTTAAATTAGTAATTGTTAAAAGTTCAATATCTAAAAGCTGTTTACTCTCTTTTTTAGATGCACCTAAAATTCTAATAGTTGTAAAATAAATATTTCTTGATTTTAATATTATCTTAATTATAAAGTAAGAAATAAAGAACATGACAATTATTAAAACAATTGTAACAACTAACTGGATTATTCTTAATGCTTGGCTAGTCCCCTCACTCCAGTTAACCAAAGTATCTTTAACCATCAGAGTTTTAAAACCTAAATTTTCGATTTCCGCATTGGTTTTGTCAATTTCTTTAATATTTTTAACAAAAACTGAACTTTGAAAATTACTACGATTAAAAAGTGATTCATAATCATCGGGATTTATATAAATTTTACCATTATTTTCTTTATATTCTTTTAATCCAGTTAAAGAGGTAAATGTATTTTTAGTATAATTTTTAGTAATCTTAATATCAATATTTTTTTCATAGTAAATATTATTATTAGTTATATTTAAAGTTTTCCGCAGGCATGTTCCTCCCGAGCACTCATAATTCATATCTGCACTAGTATAGGCTGATCCTACAGGAACTTTATCATTTGCTTCTATTTTCATATAAGAATTCCAATATTCTGGTTTATAAATTTTATCTGATAATAACAGCTCAAATGAACTATAACGCTCATCAGAGAATTTCTTAACTGTTGCAAATATTGAATCCGGTGAATAAAACACATATTGTCCATCCCCACTATATTCTTCACTATATTTTATCCCAACTATTTTATAAGAACCTACTCTTGCGCCATAACTGTATGGATTTTCTATTTCAAACTTAGCATCTAAGATTTCTTTGCTTTGCTCAGAAATATAATACCCATCTTTAGAACCAATAAAAATCAGTTCATTATCCGCCTCTGGCAGTCTCCCTAAGTCTACATCACCGTCAAATTTAGATAATTCTTTAATTGTTCCATATAAATATAAGTTTGATGCATCATGTACAAACATCACTTCATTATCTAAAACTAAATCATCTTCAATTAGATAATCTATATTAGAAAGATTATTTATCTTTTCGTAATCTTCTTCAGTTATTACTCCCAGATCCTTTTTTTGAATAATAATTCGTTTATCATCAGTGTTTCTAAAATAATTGTTATAGCCCATTTTGCTTTCTTCATAATCTAATTTTTTAAAACCAGAATACTCAACAAGAAGTACTGATGCCATAAATAAAAATACTAAAGAGATTAATAAAAATTTAGGAATAATATTAAAAGTATTTCTTAGCCCAAGTTTTAATTTATATAACAAAGACATATTTTTATATTGACTTGCAACTAGTGAAATATCTTCTTTATTTTTATTAATAACTTTATCTTCAACTATCTTTCCATCATGCATTTTTATTTTTCTGGTTACATATTTTTCGATACTATCATAATTATGAGTAACAATTATTACTAATTTATCTTTAGATATTCTATGAAGAATTTCTAAAATACTTGCTGCTGATCGGCTGTCTAAATTACCAGTTGGTTCATCAGCAATTATAATTGGTGACTCTTTTGCAAGCGCTCTAGCAATTGCAACTCTTTGTTTCTGACCACCAGATAACTTTGATACTTTAGTTTTTCTAAAACGGTACAAATCAACTTCTTTTAAAATCCTTAATACTTTATCTTTAATATCAGTTTTTTTATAACCATTAATTAGTAGTACCAACTCAATATTCTGGTAAACAGTATAACTATTAACTAAATTAAAATTTTGAAATATATTACCAATATATTTCTTACGATAATTTTCAAATTGAGCTTCTAAATAGTGACTTGTCTCCTCACCATTTATGTACATCTCCCCTTCTTCATATGAATCAATTCCTGATAGGACATTAAGTAAAGTTGATTTACCAGAACCAGATTCTCCGGTAATCACAACAAATTCTCCTAGGTTAAACTCAGCATTAACTTTAGTAAAACCACTTGAAATAATTCCTTTATTATAATAAAATTTTGAAACATCTTTGAGTCTCAGCATAAAAACACCATCCTTATATGTCAAGTATATCATTTTTTTAAAAAAACAGTATAAAAATATAAAAGATTAAAATTATATTTTTAACTTTTCTCTCTTTTGAAAATATTAATTTCTTAAGGATCATGATAATATTCGCACATACCTATACCATCAACATAATGATATTCTCCGCTAAACATATCACAAAGGCTTTCACTCATTTCTTTGTAATTATAACAACTTCCATCGCCTTGATATACACCACCCCAGCGACATCTATTTGCTTCTTCTCGATTGCTATTAAAAATGTTTGGTATTTTTAAATCCCAATCTGTTTTTTGAATTATTGACCCCAAGATAAAGATAATTACGATAAATAGAACAACCCCAATTACTGCTGGAACCATAGAGGATTTTTCTTCTTCTTCATCTTTTAATTTAATATGAGTGTTTTTTACTTGCCATCCATATACTTTCATAGGTAGCCACAGTCCGTATATACCAAAAGTAATAATTGATAAAAACCACCATAATAAATAATGACCAATTAGACTCATTGTTTTTCCATTAAATACTATTTTCTTCCTATTAATTATTGTGTGTTTTGCTTCCCATTTTAGTTTGTAGCAAATTGTAAAAGGAAATAACAATCCAAATGACACTATGGTAAGTAAATAGGTAAATAGATTTATACCAATTAATTGAATCAATTTACCGTCAAATATACTTACATTTTCATTAAATTCTTCATCTTCAAAATGAATATTTGAAACAATCCATTGTTTTTGTTTAATTGGTATCCAGAATGAGTAAATCCCTAAAGTAACAATAGTTAATAATATCCATTTAAATCTCTGGATAAATAAACTAGTTCCTTTTCCTTCAAACTTTAATCTCTTACCGTTATAAACAGTATGGTTAATTTTATAGTCTAAAATTAGTTTATCTGCCCAAGGCTTCGCAATTGTCAAAGTTGCAACAGTTATTAAAAAAGCAAGTAATTTATATCCTAAATATTCTATAAATTTTCCATCAAAATAGGAATCTGTTCTTAATTCTATTGGTTTTGCTTTAACCTCTTCATAAATTTCATTAGTTATTTCATATTCTCTTTCTTCCATTTCTTTTACTCCTTATATTTAACCACATTATAGCAAATAAAAATTGTTTTAAAATATTATTTTAAATATGATGTCAAGTAGCATGTTAACATCATTTTTGGTATAAATTTTCATTTGGATATCCCGTTAGGATGATATAGATACTTTATCTTTAAAAAAAGGAAAAGAGACATCTTATTACAATGTATAGTAATAGGAGGTTATATGAAAAAAATATTAATTATATTAATTATTGGAATATTGTTTATTCCTAAGGTGGGCCATGCAAATAATACCCAAGATCTTATAGTAGTTAAAGAAAGGATTGACGGTATCTATTTTCGAAAACAAACACCTTGGGTTTTAAAATGGCATTTTTATGGTGATGTTTTAAGAAGAAATAGCGATAACCACTGGGTTTATAGCATAGAACCGGGTATGAAGCTTGATAATAAACCAGCTGCTGGAACAAATGATGTTTCTCAAACCACAGTAATTACAAATGAACAATGGGAAAAAGTAAAACTATATGCTTATTATGGATACAATTATCAAGCCGAAGAACAGGATCACTCAGATATTAAGTGGTATATAATAACTCAGCTTCTTATTTGGAGACACTTGCGCCTAGATTGGGATATCTATTTTACTGATATTTACAATGGAAACAGAGTTATTAAGTATGAAAATGAACTAAGGGAATTAGAAACACTTATTGATAATCATTTTTTGATTCCCAGCTTTGAAAAAGATTTAAACGAAATAAAGATAGGTGAAACTTTAGAAAGTGATGATAAAAATAATGTTATTAATCAGTTTGAAGTTGCCAAAACAGAGGGTTTAGACTTACTGATTAAAGATAACAAATTAATAATAACTGCAAACAGGCCAGGAAATTATAAAGTTAAATTATATAAAAAATATGAACTTTATTCTCAGGATCCGCTTATATATGTCAGTGAATATTTAGATACAATGTCGCCAGGTAAATTATCTAATAACGAAAAAACAATAGATATCATCGTACCTGGTGGAAAAATAACAGTTGAAGGTTTTAATAATGATGAAAGTCTTAGTTATCTAATTTTTGATAATAATAATAATTTAGTTGACGAAATTATTATGAACGATAATTTTGGCGAAAATAGTGTGCCACTTAACTATGGACAATATTATATTCTTGATAACACGCAAAATAAACTTTTTTTTGAAATCAATCAAGATAATTTAAACCATCATTTTATAATAAAAGATGAAAAAGAAGTAATTCAACCTATTGATAATGATATAACGGAATATGATAATGATATAACTATTGATCAAGATTTAAATAATAATTTAATTCAAGTTAAAGTCCCAGTAACATATAGTAAAGTATTTGATTTTAAATATATGGTTAAAGAATATGATATCCCGAAGATAATTTATTATGACAAGAAAAAAAGAAAAGTATAAAATATTTATTATCTTTTTTTTACTATTATTAAATACTTCTAGCAACATCGCTAAAAATAAACAAGCTTTTACTTATAAGCACCAAGAAATAATAAATACTCAAATAATTAAAACCAAAACTTTTTATGCTAAAATTAAAATCCCAAAAATTTCATTAGATAAAAGTTTATCTACTTATGATAGCCTAGATAATAACGTTAATAAATCAATTGAGATATTATACCCATCTATAATGCCAAATCAAGAAAAAGGTTTATTAATATTAGCAGCACATTCGGGTAATAGTAAAGTATCTTTTTTTAAAGATTTATATTTATTAGAAAAAGATGATTTAATATATATAAATTATAATAACTATATTTTTAATTATAAAATTATTAATATAGAAAGACAAAATAAGACAGGGGAAATAAGTATTAATAAAAATGTTTTTAATAATATTTTAATTTTAACTACTTGTGATCAAGAAGATAAATCTAAGCAGATTATTATTACAGCTGTTTGTATAGATTTTCTTAAGTCTGAAGTGTAAGATATATAAAAACCCTTTACTTAAAAGGGTTAATAGTCAATGGTCGAGAAGACAGGATTTGAACCTGCAACCCCTTGGTCCCAAACCAAGTGCACTGCCAAATTGTGCTACTTCTCGATAAAATGGTACGCCCAGAGGGAGTCGAACCCCCAACCTTTAGATCCGTAGTCTAACGCTCTATCCAATTGAGCTATGGGCGCTCAAAAATCGCATTTATAACGAAATTACTAATATAGTATAACACATTTTTTATAGAAATAAAGCCCTAACCCTCTTTTTTACAAAATTTCTTTTTCATGTTATACTAACTTTAAGGTGAAAATATGAATTGCGAAATTAAGGAAATTAATCTAATATTTGATGACGGGGAAAATATAGTCTTAGAAGAATCATTTTTTACTAACTTCTATATATCAAATATCAATAATTTTGCTAATGAAATTCCCTATGAAAAATTATTTGATACTAATATATTATATGCTAATTTTTTTACTTTAAAAGTTAAAAAAACCATAAATGAGGTATATAATCAGAATATAATTAATAAAATTTTTAATAAAAAAGACATTTCAAAAGTAATATTAAATACTTCTAACCAAAAAGAAATAGTTTTTAATATAGCATCTGATATTGATCCTTTTAAAAAAGATAAAAACAATACATATAATCAATCTTTTATATTAGAAGATGAATTATGCTTATTAATAACTCCGTATAAATTAAAATATAAAAATCACTTATTTGCTTAAGTGATTTTGTTTTGTTTCTAGATTATTTGATATCTCTTGATATAATTCCGGAAAATATTCAATGAATTTTTTCCTAAAAATAACATCATTTTTAATTTTTCTCTTTACATCTAGTCGGAAAGAACTATCTAACCAAAACTTTTCAGTAATCATTGTTGTGTATAAAAATTTATTTGAGTCTAAAAGACTAAAATTAATTAATTCCAAATGAGGACTTTGAACTCTTTCCATAAAAGAGTGAGTTATTTTTTTCATTATACTACACCTTTACAAATTTATTGTATAATTATCAAATGGTGGCTCCAACTAGAATTGAACTAGTGACACAAGGATTTTCAGTCCTCTGCTCTACCGACTGAGCTATGGAGCCATTTGGCGGTCCGTACGAGATTCGAACTCGTGATCTCCTGCGTGACAGGCAGGCATCATAGGCCTCTAGACTAACGGACCAAAAATGGTTGCGGGAGCAGGATTTGAACCTACGACCTTCGGGTTATGAGCCCGACGAGCTACCGAACTGCTCCATCCCGCGATAAAAATTTTGGCGGAGGAAAAGGGATTCGAACCCCTGCGCCGGTTGCCCGACCTGTCGGTTTTCAAGACCGATCCCTTCAACCAGACTTGGGTATTCCTCCATATGTTCCCTTTGGGAACAAATAGATTATAACATGAATTTTCTTTTATAGTCAACACTTTAGACTGTTTTTAGAAAAAAAGAGCAAAGCTCCTTAATTAATAAATGGTGTCCTGTGCGCGACTCGAACGCGCGACCCTTTGATTAAAAGTCAAAAATAATAAGCCTCGATTATGAATATAACTGGGCTGTGTTGTCTACTTGTTGTCTACGCACAAGAATTCAAAGCATTTAACAACAATTATATTTTATGATTTTATCTAATCTCCATGGTCATAAGCATTAAATCCAAAATCAAATCCTATCACATGGAATATTGGTGCAACATCAGAGTACATACATATCATCCTATAACTGGATGTAACTCTAAAAACATAAACTTTAGTATCTTTAGAATAAATTAACGTTTTAGGTTTAAAATATAATCTATCAATAGGAAAACTTTCAAAAAAATTTGGCTTTCTCAAATTAAATAAACTTTTAATTGTATAATTTTTTTCTAAACTATATATTTTTTCAATAAGTAGTCGACAGAAATTTTGGAACTCATTCGAAGGTAGCCCACTAAAATTATATTTATTATTTGATACTAAATGTTGAAAAGAAAAAATCGGAGAATCATATCTAATTCCTAGTTGAGAATTAATACTTGATAAATTGTTTTTATTGCAATTCGCACAGTTTTGTTTCATTAAAATAATCTTTTATTAATTCTTTTTTTATTTCAACATTTCTTGGTGTGGTTTGCCAAGGTTTTTCTGAATGAGTCATATTTCTTAATTTCCATGCAGAATATTGTCCATATAGTTCATAGACTTTTTCTAAAAGAAATTCTGTGTCTTGCGACAACTCAACTTGCGTTCCAGTGTATGTAATACCATCACCGCCATATGACTTAAATATATCATATACTTCTCTAACTACTGGTCCATGTTCCCATGCCAATATTTTTTCTTTAAATAATGGTTTACTATACTTAGATAAATGTAATCCTTGAGCATAATATAATAATTTTTGTAGTTTCATATTAGTTATATATTCAGTATCAGTTATATTTTGCATATAATTATTCATACTTAAAAACCAATTTGCAATATCTATAGCTTTCATTTTTTTATCACAACCTCTATTGATTATATTATAAACATGTTTAATACTTTTTGCAAACTTATTTATCAATTTTGTATTATCCTCCTTTAATATATTATGTATGTAATAACATTTCTTACACAAAAAAAGAACTAACCAGTTAAGGTTAGTCGCTATTACTTATAAGTATTTATTCCAATTATTTGCAAGATATAAGGTTTTATTTTTATATATAATCTTATCCCAATTATATCCATTTGCTTTACCAACATTTTTAGTAATTAATTCACATTTAGATCCATTAGGTATTACCATTTGTTTTTTAGTCTTAAAACCGATACCGCTCCAAGCCCATACGCCACCTTTTGCTTTAATTTGGATATATTTTTTAGCGTCTATAGGATCTGATTCTTTTTTAATATTAAAATATTCATAAAAATCTTTACTACCATTTATCTTTTCTATGCCGTATGAAGTGGTTACAGTCTCATCACCCCACCAATGACGAGGTTTGGTGTCCAAATGTAGATTTACCTTATTAATATAACCAATCCCTTTAAAACCCAAGTCTCCTGCTACTGCGCATATTTTTTGGGCATCTATTTTCTTTTTCTTTTTATCTAAAAGATAACAGTCTACAGCATAACCTTGCGTATGTGGTCCAGATCCTCCTCCACCAACTTTTTTATCATGAGCCGGAGTACGATAACCGCTATAAATTATAAAGGCACTAGCTCCTAATTTTTGTCTTAATTTCTCGATCATAGGAATTAAATCAGTGTCTATAAGTATTTTATCTGATCCATCTTTACAAGCAAATTCCCTTATTTTAAAGTGTGCCGACAAACTAATATTTCCGTCTTTTTTTAGTGAATATGTTTTAATCATTCTTACACCTCTTTCTTTTTATTTAAATAATTAATTGCTAAATTCATAACTGCACTAATACCACCTGCAACCGCACCGATTAATAACGATTTAACTATGTTTAAGTCGCTGTAATCAGTATTAGGTAGTGTTATTGCTAAAGCTCCTAAAAAGCCTTGTATAAAGGTTTTTAATGCTCTTACAATAATGTCTTTTGTTTTATCTTTCATTTTCAATTTTCCTTTCTATTTTTACATTCAATAGGCAAGCTCAAAGTAGCTTTTACCAATAATTCGATCCCATGATTAGCCCCTAGAGTTGTATAGTTATTACTTAACTCTGTTAATGTATATCTAGCATGGTCCGGTAGTGTTCCAATGCTTTGATACATTTCGCACATTGATACTATTTGACTTCGCAACAATGCTATCATTGCATTTTTAATTGCCCTACTATCACTAAATTGTTTAATAATAAAACCAGTCATCGCTGTCATGATAACTGGTATCGCCCATTTATATATTTCTATCATCTAGTTTATCCTTTCTATTTCTTTTTCCTTAAATCTCTTCCACAATCATGTAGCAATAAGTATTGCCGCCGTATAACATTAAATTGCCAGTTCCATTAGTTCGAATGATTCCTCTAATTAAATTGGATTTACCTATACATGAATGTTTTGCTACTTGGCGACTTGAATTAGCATAGTCTTGATAATATGTATTAAAACTACTAGTTGGATATACTTGTGAATGATTTCCAAAATCACCTACCAAAATATTAACCTCAACCTTTAAGTTTTTATTCCCACTATAACTAATACTACCATCGCTGTTTAGTGTAAATTTATCTCCTAGATTAGACATAATAGTATCAAACGGAATGGAATATTGGTCCCACGCAGTTGTAATGTTTATTGTAGTATTAGCACCTAACTTAACCATAATAGCGGAAGTATCAATTATTTTTTCTATTATTTCTTTAAATTCTTCTCCTATTTTTAACATATAATTGCTATTTACTAATTGCTATATGATATTAATTTCCAAACATAGGCTGTGTGATAAGGTGGTAAGTTCCCGCTATCGCCGATTCCAGTTTCTAATATTGAATTTGGCGTGTCTCCACGAGGAGATTGTGCCGAACCAGTTAAAACATTACCATAATATGCAGTTTCCCAATTTGAACTAGCTGGGTCAGTACCATATCTGAAATTTAGATTATGACTATGTTTTTGAAAATACTTACTACCACCAGTTTTACCTGTCGTATTAAACTCAGTTTGTCCTTCATCAACTCCAACAATAACTCTACCTTTCACTCGTTCCCAATTCCCATCTAAATAAAAATCGTGAGGGTCAAAATTAGGTGCGTCTACTGAAATTATATATCCTATCGGAAATAATCTTGCACTTGGTTTTAACATATAATTCGGTATTAATATCTATTTTTGTTTATGCTTTTTTTATAAATCTAAATATACAATTCTATATCCAATTACATTAACACCACCGTGTCTGTAATTTGACACAAATATCAAACCTTCTGAACTTACTTGTGCATATATTCCTTTAAAAGTTCCAGTAAGATTACTAGACGCCACTAAATAATTATATCCAGACCCAGGATATATAAAATTACCTGAACCTGTTGTCGGATGACCTTCAGTGTATAGAAATAATTCCATATATAAAATTTTATTCATATTAGGGAAACTAGGGATTTGATACGAACCGTTCGAACCAATAGACAATCCTTTTTCAGTTATTGATTTTATTGAACTGCCTAATATTTCGCTTTTTAAAAAATCTTTAAATTCTTCACCAAGTTCTAGCATAAACATCTGGGAATAGATATTAAATACCTATCCCCCTCTCCTCTAAGGGAGCAATTAGTAAATAACTGCCCCCTTCCCTTGCTTGCTTGCTTGCTTGCTTGCTTGCTTGCTTGCTTGCTTGCTTGCTTGCTTGCTTGCTTGCTTGCTTAAGATTAAAAATTTTCTGTATTGATGTCAATACTTTCATCTTCTTTTTCCTCACTTTCTTTTAATTCCACAACTTCTTCTAGTTCTTCAGTTTCAGTCGTTTCAATTTCTTTTAGTTCTTCAGTCTCACTTTGCATACTCATCGGCATAGCTCCGGACCAACCAAAAAGCTTTATTCCGTTATACCAAATTCCATCGCCGTTAAACTGCACGCCATTTCCTAGAGTCTCATCAAACGGATTATTAATCGATGTTCCGTCTTTATGTAAGTCTAGATTTGGCTTAGCACTAAGCAATATTTCTGCTCTTGTTTCTTGCACTAATTTATCGTTAATTTTAACTCTGACCTCAAAGCTATCTTTGATAATAAATCCTTCTGCGTTTAAATTACCGGCTACAAGCCCACTAAAGTTAAAGTTATTGCCATTTATAGTTAATGGTAAGGCTGTTGCTCCAACTGTCCAATTACTATCTTTGGTGTTGCGGTATTCGTAGGTCGCCGTCAAAGTGTTTGCCGCCGCTCCAAAACTCGCATTAAAAAAAGTACCACTAAAACTTAAATTAGTTAGAGTACTTATGTTATTTTGCCGATTTACGATTAGTTCATTAATTGTCGGTTTAATATAATTAATATAATTAGCTGGACTTATCTGTTTTTGGGTTGAGTTCCCACGGCTGTCGATTGCGTAAACAATAAACACGTTATTATCAATAGCATTTAATGTTAAATCTACATTGTTGCTTGCGTGATAATTCTTTTTTATTTGTTTAGATCCAACTACTAATTGATACTCTTTAGGATTCGCACCTTTTATAGCTTCCATTTTATTTGCCGATGTTATAGTCGCTTTTAGGTTAGAGTAACCTTTTATAATAGTTTGATTATTTCCAGTTAAATCTAAAGTTAATGGGTTTATATCTTCATATTCAAAGTTGCTGAATATTGGGTTTGCATTAACAACATTAAATGTTCTGTTTGCAAATACTCTATAATTATTATCGTTAGTATTTAGGTAAATCCTATAAGTTTTACTGTTGACAGTACTCATATCATTAAATAATGCGTTTATTTCCTCTTCAGTTAATTCAACAGTGTAAGATGTTCCTGTTACTATTCTATATGGAGCAAAATCTATACTGCCAGCTGTGTTAAATATACCAAAACTAGTATTACTAGCACCATTTCTTGTGAAAGTAACTGTAAAAGGTTTTTCAAAGTCAATGTTATTAGGTACTGAATTTAATGTTGCAATATTTAGCGTTGTTACAGATGGGTTAGCACTTTCTGTCCATAACTGACTATCTTTTCTACGTACTCTAATTTGGATATTATAAGTCGTTCCGGGATTTCTTCCTGTAATTGTAAAATTACCGCTCGTTCTATCTCCAGACTGTCCTAATGTCCATGCACCGCTATTAATTCTGTACTCAACTCTATCGACTGTATTAGCACTAGCCCAGTTAACTCTAAACGAGTTTAAAGTAATATTCGTTCTGGTGTACGTCGTGATAGATGTATATCTAGGTATTGTAGGAATTGGAACATAAAAATTTGTTGCTCTCGATATATTTTCTGTGTTGTATCGAGATCTCTTACATGCAATTGTGCCATTAACAGTAAAACTCCCACCGCCAGACGAGTCGTGTCCGACTGTGTGATATGTACTCCCCAAGAATACCCACCCAGTAACTTTATCAGGTAGTGCGATTGATTTACTTTGATATGTTGTGCAGGATGTACCACAAGCACGATATCTTGACACAACATCGTGGTAAGACGCCCCTGGGTGATTATAATTTCCTAAATGTATATAATGATCTAATCTTAAATAAGATGTATTATTAGCCGTGCTTTGGCTAATAAGATAAACTCTTATTTCGCCTTTTATATCTCCATCGCTATGCGGCGTTGCACTCCCACTTGTTAAATAATAACTGTCCCAAGATACTAAATGCATTTATTCCACCTCCTATATCCTCGTCAGCCATGTTGAGTTGCCTACATTTTGTATTACGACTCTAGCTATCTCGGCTTTATCACTTTTTATTTCTTTAGAGTTCATACCCTTATCGGTAAACTCTGCTACTGTTTCATCTGTTGAGATATTTTTTATTCTATTTCCGTCGTTATCCATTATCTGCTTAATATTACTTACAGATGATTCTATCTCAATCGATGAGCCAATTTTGACCCCACCGTTAATAGATTCGCCACTCGCTGATGACCATACATGAGCTACTATTCCTTGATTGCCCATTAAGTCTGATACATAGCAGGAGTTATCGTTATCCCCGATTAACTCAACTGTAATAGTATTTGATAACACTTCAAACGTGTAATTTCCTGTAGTCCAGTCCGTTTCAGTAAGTTCAATTTCATGGTCGTTTACTTTGATTTTTACTTCTGCTAGTTCAAGCAGTTTTTTATATTTAAACCCGATAGTATAAGTACCATTTTGCACCTGAATAACTTGATTACTTGATTTGTTACCAATAAAAAAACAATGACCTGATACGGTATTGTTTTGAATATCTGTATTAGTAAAGCCGTCGTGCTTATTTTCCCAGTTGGCTTTGGAGTGTCCGACTGAATTTTTAATGAGATTTGTTCCACCATAAGTTAAAACATTGCTCGCAAATTTGTCTACAGTAACAGAACCCGCCTTAATTAATGCTCCTTCTAATACTCCAGCATTTACAAAATTAGCTACTATTTGACCGTCCATAGTCATAGCTAATTCATAATTACCGTTTATGCCATCGGAAGAATAGCCAAGGCCATTTAAATTCCATCTCCATACTCTTGTTGCTGTATTAGGATCATCTGTATCCATTATAAATAATTCGTTTTCTGTTTTTAAAACAAAACCTCCAAGAGCATTTGTTATTAAACTTGTAGCGTTTGCTTGCGCTTTTTTTAATACACTTTCAATATTGACGGTGCTTCTTATTTCTTGGCGAATAATTTGTTGTTGATTTTTTAATAAATCAGCTTTGATGCTCCCTAATTCAAAAGCAATAAATTTTTGTTGATTATAATCATAGACCGTTTTAATTATTCTAGCAGTTATGAGCATATTCTGAAATCTTACATTAATTATATCCCCTAATTTGACTTCTTCAAAGTGTGAGTATTCTTCAAATTCTTTTGTTTTTGATAGATCTAGCCAATTAATTTTTATATTAATTTTGGGTTTATCAATTCCGTTATAATATAATTCATGAACTTTACTTCTTAAAATAAGTTCAGCTTGTTCTTGAGACACTTCTTCATTTACTTCTACATCATCAAAAACGATGTGTTTAATAAAAATAAAAGGATAATTATCTATTAACTCACTTTCAATATACTTTTCTGCAATTAACAACTCATTTGCACCTTGAGGATATATTCTTGTTGCCACATCACTAAAATCAACAGAATATTCTATCCCAACAAGATTTTTTCCATATTCGATTTCAAAGTTTGTATTAGAACCTCTATTAGATAGCAATTTAATTGTAAAATTATCTAACTCTAAATCACAATTCCAATTTTTTAGAATAGAATTATCTCCTGTGATTATAGCTTCTATTAAATTTTTTCTAATATAATAAGCTGTCGACTCAACACCACTATCAGAATATGCGCTAAAAGTATTAGCAAATTGTGTATCTTCTAATATATTAGTTAATGCTGTTGTTGCATTTTCGTTTGTTGGCCGAGAATCTTCTAAAAATCCATTTTTTGTAATAAAAAATATATGTTTAGCATATACATCAATTCTTTTTAAAGTTATTTTTATACTCTCAATAAAAAAAATTTGAAAAGTTGAATCAATAGGAACTTTTATAAAATTTAATTCTTTTAAAAATTCTGCGTTTTTACCATCTTTAGAATAACTAAATTCTAATTTATATATTCCTGTGAATAATCCTTTACTATTCAATTCTTCTGTTATTAATGGAGAAGTAATAAAATCACTTAAAAATCCTAAACCGTTATTTTGAAACTCATTTAAATTAAGAGGTGTATCTTTGTCAAAAATTAACATAAATAACACCTCTTATATTTAATTTTAAAATTTTCGTATTCTCCAACTATAGCTATTGTATTTATGCCAACCTTTAATTTTATATTATTAAAATTAGCATTAATTTTATTCATAGCATTGACATTATCAATTACTGCTAGCCTTAAATCAGTATCTATTACGATTGTTTCTTCGTTTAAATTTCCAATTATAATGTTATTACTGTTTATTGATATTGTAAAATCTCCTGAGCCCGTTAATTCTATTGTTGGTTTGGTTTCAAATGTTCCACCTACTACTATTTCAATTGATGTCTCTTCTATATCAACTATTTGCTCTGTTAAACTTTTGACTATCGGCTGAATTTCAAAAGTAATAATAAAATTTCTCCAATATTCTGCGATAATATTTAAATCAATTTGATTTTTAATCGTAATATCGTAGACTTTTTCAGGATTACTGCTTAATCTTAAAGTTTTAGCATTTCTTAAAAACAACTCTATTTTTTCAATATCTATATCTTCCGAGTAACACTCTATAGACCAAACATAGCTATCATAACAATTATCAGTTTGATGTAAAGTTCCATCTCTTCCTTCAATAATAATTGTTTCAATTCTCTTTTTCGGGAAAATAATAGGAGGAAATGTTCCACATTTCACCCCTACTGTTCTACTATCTACATCGTTTATATAAAAATAATTTTCCATTAAGACAACTCCTTTTGATTTAAATAATAAGCGAGTTCTTCAGCTAAGGTTTCAATATCTTGTTCTCTGTTATTGTTAAATTCCGCAATTTGAATGTATAGCGGACGGCCAACTCCTAATTCAATACCATCTGCAGTTGCATCACCAATATTAATTGAAGGTTCAACTTGTGATATAACAGAATCTTGCAGTCCACTCATAGCTGAATTAACTGCCCCAACTGAATCAGTTATTCCTTCTGCTACTCCTAATCCGAGGTTTAGCCCAACTTCATTTTTCATTAAAGTAGATGGGGATTTTATTCCAAATAATTTTTTAATAAAACTAGTAACATTTCCTATCCAACCACTAATTTTATTTTTAATCCAAGTGAATGAGTTAGATATTCCTTCCCATATTCCTGCAACCATATCTTTCCCAATTGTCCACATTTTTCCTATATTCCCAACAATTCCAGCTATTACTTTAGCAATTATTTCTACCCCTACCGTTAAAAGTCTAGGTACTTGACTGATCAAAACAGAAACCAGTTTAATTATGATTTGAGGAACATACTGAATTAGTTTAGGAATTGCATAGATAATCCCTGTTATTAATCCGACTAAAATGTCAACTCCGGCTGTTATTATTAAATCTATATTATTAAGCAATGTATCCACGATTAGTAATATAGCCTCTACTATTGCGGGTATTAAATCGGGTAATGCATCTGCTATTCCTTCAATTAAAGATAACAAAATCTGAATACCAGCTTCGAGAATTAATGGTAAATTTTCAAGTATTATTTTCACTAGATAATTCATCATTTCAATTACCACTGGTATCAGTTCTGGAAGAATTGTTATTAAAGTGTTAATCAATGATTTTACAGTATTTAATAATGTAGGTAATATTTTTTTAATTAATGACGGTAATTGTGAAATTACTCCCTCAACAAGTTTCCCTAAACCTTCTATAATATTAGGCAATATTGCTACCACATTTGTTACCAAATTCCCTATTCCTTCTAAAATTCCGTCAATGGAATCAGTTAACATCTCATCGTTCCCACTAGCTAACGCAGATAAAACGTTTTCCCAAGAAGCTTTAACTGAATTAAGGCTTCCACTAATTGTTTCGCTTGCCTCTTTAGCTGTTGTTCCAGTAATATCCATTTCAACTTGTGTATCATGAATTGCTTGAATCATTTTATTAAAAGGGATCTCTTTAACATTTTGCGCTGTAGCTTTAAAACTATCGCCCATTACTCCACTATCATTAATCAGTCGAGCCATTTCCCCAGCAGTTCCCCCATATCCAAGCTTAAGGTTATCTAGCATTGTATAGTTGTCTTTAGCAAAGCCTTGATAAGCATTTTGGATTGAAGAGATATCTGTTCCCATTTTATTAGCATTATCTGCCATATCTGTTATTGCTAAATCAGCATATTTAGCTGCTTGAGCAGTATCACCATCTAATCCTTGAAGTAATGTAGCACTAAAACTTGTTGCTTGTTCCATATACTTATTAGCAGACACTCCGGCTGTTCTATACGCTTGCTGAGCATTAGCGCTTACTATATCAGCACTATCTTTAAATAAAGTTTCAACGCCACCAATTAATTGTTCATAATCTGCATACGCTTTTATGCTATCACCAATAACATCGCCAACCACTTTTCCAATAGCTTTAACCCCATTAACTATTGATTTAACACCGCTCATTATTAAATCACTTGCTAAATTAGCTTTTAAAACATCTCCAAATATTGATGTTTTTTCAGAAGCTTCTACAGTTTCCTTCCCATACTCATCAATTGCTTTAGTTGTATCTTCAATCTGATTTTCAACTTTTTGTTGTGCAATTTGGGCATCAAGTAAACGATTTTGCCATTTTTGAACTTCTGTAGAGTTTTCTCCATAAGTAGATTTAGCTTTTTCTAAAGTGTCGTTTGCAACTCTAACTCTATTACTTAACACTTCTTTTTCTCTTGATAGAACATCTAATTTGTTTTTATAAGTATCAATTGAAGCACTATCACTCCTTAGCACAGTATTGGTTAAATTAAGTTCTTTATTCATAGTTGTGACTTGCGATGTTAAATTTCTTATTGAAGTTAAAGCTTCACTTTCAGCAATCGAAAAACTTAAATCTATTCCCTTTTTCTTTGCCATAATCTACCCCTCTCTAGGATTTTTAATATAAGCATCCCAGCTTAATTTGTTTATATATAATAGTTCCAAAAATCTGACATCCGTATTCCAAAAAGTTTGCTCTGGGATACCAGCAACTAAAACATAAAGAGTAAAAACATCAGCTAATGTTTTTATTTGATAATTAGCTCTTTTATACTTTCTTTTTGTACTTTTTTTCGTAGCTAGACTTAACGATTTTTGGAAAGCTAGTTTTTTTCGTTTTTATTATCTGTTAGTTTTGCAAACAATTTCATGTCTCTTTTAAAATCAAAAGAGATTGAATCATAAAATTCTTCTAGCGACATTATAGGATCTTCATTTTTCCCGCCCAAATACGCAACATATATTAATTGAAGAATGCTTTCTTGTTCAATTGTCGCAGTTTTTCTTTGTAATTCTTTTTCCGTTATTAAAGCAACTAAGTCACTTCTAGCGACATCGCTTCTTTCACGATTAAATTTAAAAAGATTGCCATAAGTGATTTCTAATTTGACTTCTTTTCCATTTTTTAATTTTAATTTTTCCATTTAAAATTTCTCCTTAAAATATTTTTTTATATAAAATAAAAAGCCGAATATTTCATCGGCTTTTTATTTATACAGATTCTCCACCTATTTTAACTAAATCAGGTTTAAATTCTTTCATCCACTTCGATTTTGCAACTTCATCTGTTAATTCAGTATCTATCGCTTCATAATATGCTTTATTATTTTTATCAAATAATGCATTAAATTCTAATTCGACATAAGCAACTTCAGTGGCAGCATTGTCTATTTCTTTTACAAAACCACTAATATTTTGTATTATTGGTAAAGCTATATATTTAAATTCTGAGCGGTCCATGTTATATACTTTAGCTGTAAAACACATAGCTTTTGATACTGCATTTTTATCTAATGCTTTAACTCCGGTGATTAAACCATCACTGGTTAAACCAAATAGCTGATTAGCTACACTTCTATTAATATGACCTGCTATAGTAACATTTAAATATGCTGTTTTTGTTACAGATTTTAATTGAGTAATTCCACAATTTTTAACTACTTGTTGCAATTCTGGTTCAATTGACAATGTTCCAACACAACCAAATTCTTCACCAGTTCCTGTTGTTTCATTATTAGAATCAAGTTCTTGAACTGATGCTTCTTCAATGTTAAAATCTTCAAATTGTTCTATCATAATATCTCCTCCATTTTCTTTGATAGTTTTTCTTCTAAGTCCATTATTGTTTTTGATACAATTTTATTTAAGCCCCGATTCATAAAATCATTAGGCTTGTCTTTTCTCGATGTTCCAACTCCTAAAGCTGGGAACGTTAAATATTGATATTTTCTTGTCGACATAACCATGAAACCTAAATTATTACCAGTTCCTTTTATACTATCGCCATATTTTGCTTTTGTTTTAGGTAAACCTTTAGAATGTTTCCTATTACTAACTGGCAATTCTTCCTTAATGCTAGATATAGCTTTAGGCATAGCAGTATTATGCATATAATCATTTATTACATTTTCTGCGACATTAGGCAATTTTTTTATTTGTTGTTCTAATTTTATATAGTTATCTAACCCCTCTAGTTTAAATACTGCTTTCATTATTTTTCCTTATCGGTCTAGAAAAAGTTAAAGTTAAAGTATCTACCCACGCATTCGTTTTTGATTTTTGGATGCGATCGTATGCTCCATCTCCTTTAAATTTTAATCCTATTGATTCCATTTTTTCGATAATATCAATTTCATAAAAATTTAAATTAGAAATGTTTTCAGAAACATAAATAATTTCAATATCTTGATAATATTTACAATCTATTTTTTTTATTGATGCTTCTCCATATAAAAAATAATTAAAGTCATTTACTTCATCTTCAAATACTATGCCGTAAAAAACGGGTTTCCCCAATTCTTCTAATGCAAGTTTTATTTTTTCGTTGGTTATCATTTTTCCACCACCTGTAAATATAAATAAGTATTAAAATTATCATTATCAATTTTATAAATATCGTATATTGTATCTTTAATTTTTATTTTATTTTTGCTAGATATTTTCCTACGAGGTACTTTTAGTTTTACATCTAAAACATAACCTAAAGAATTAGCTAAGTTATAATCTTCATCTCTTTTTGATAGCTCACTAAACATTAAAATTTCTTCTTTAATAAAGTCCTCGCCTATTTTTTTATTGGTTTTATCGTACTTAGGTGTTATCTGTCCGACTTCTAACACTCCATCGTTATATACTGGGTGTTTCAGTTTTTCTTTTTTCATTAACATATTTTAATTGAAACCTTATCAAATTACTTCTAAAATTCGTTTCAAAATATTCTAAAGAATGATTTCGGACATATCTACAATAATCTTTTAGTAAGCCTCTAGCAGACTTATCAATTTCGAAGTTGATAGAACTACCTACAATTTCTTCCAGGTAGCTCTTCCCTTCTTCTATTGAATTTTGGACATTGAAATCAGTAACTTCTTCGTCCCAAGTGATAGCTAGGTATTGTTTAACTTCTTCTAGCATTATAAATCACTCCTTTCAATTAGATTGATTCTATCTCACCTAGTTTAGTTATATCTAAACGTAAGAATGAACTGTTATCTTTTGCTTTACCAGTTCCGTAAAGTTTCCCTAGATAAACTCTTTCATCTTCTAAAAAATGATATTCGTCTGATTTTTCTATTTTTTGAGTTGAACCTAATCCTAAGAAATATCTTTTTCCTAATCCGAAAATAGCTTCACCCTGTGCGATTTCAGCGCTTTGGATAAATTTAATTGGGAATGGTAAGCTAGTTACATATACTCCATTTGCATTTTGATATAGCACATTTGGCATAATTCTAGCAAAATAATCAACTGGATTAACTACCATAATTACATTAGTAATAGTTCTTTTACCATTGTTTGTTAAATTAGCAATTAGATTTCCTACAGTTGTAGGTTTAAAATCTTCTATTTCAACAGCAGTTTTTTGAGGATATACTCCTTCCACTACTGAACCAGCTAAATTTCTATCCATACCAATTGGTTGGTCAGAGCCTGTCCCAGTTATAATTGCTTTTTCTAATCCTTGAGCGATTGCTTCTGATAAAAATCTTCTGACAAACGCATCTAGCCACACTGGACCTAAATCTAAATGTGCTTTACATACTGGTAAAAACGCACTTAGTTTATAAGTATTAACTGTTTCTTTCTTAAATGCTGTTGCTAATTCTTTTTCTATTTCTCCACATAATGATCCCCACCATGCTGCTGCCACATCGCCATTACGAACTAGGAATTCAGTCATTCCAGTTACGTTTACAAAATCAATTTCGCTTAGTAAAGGATGATTATTTTCTAAATCTTCAAATACTGAATTAATTACTGTTCTAGGCATTACATTTTCAACATCTGATAGTGCTTGTTGAGTTTTAATTGCATTTGAAAGTTTTTCATAATAACTATTTTCTACTTTAGTTAAAGTTCTAAACCCTCTACTTTCTAATATTTTTGAATCTGTTTCATTTTCTAACCCCTCGAATTTTGCATCGATTTCTTTAGCTATCGTTTCGAAGTATTGGTTAATTACTTCCGCTTGTTCCTCTGCATTTCCACTTTTAATAGCTTCTAATGCTTTTTCTTTTAAGTTTACATCTAAATTTTTCATATTATATCTCTCCTTTTCTGATGTAATTTAAAAAAGCCCCTATAAGGCTTTCTTCCGTTTTTTGAGTTGAATCATTTTCAACTTCTTCATTGTTTGTTTCTTCTTCGACTTCTTCATCTTCTGAAACTTCACTTATTTCATTTTTTGCAGTTTCTTGCTTAATTAGAAGTTTTAATTCTTCTACTATTTCTTCTGTTGATTTTTCATTAACAGGTTTTTTAGTTTTCTGAACTAAATTAAAAAGTATCGCTCTTTGATTGATACCTTCTTCTTCTTTTAATGATATTACTTCATCAGCAAAACCCATTTCAACACACTCTTCAGCAGTAAGCCAAGTTTCAGTGTCTAATAGTTCAACTAATTTTTCACGATCAATGTTTACTTTAGCTAAATAACTCTCAATGCTTGCGTTCATTATTGTGTCCATATCATCGGCTGTTTTTCTTAATTCTTTTGAATTACCTACCGCCCAAGTCCAACAATTATGAATCATCATTAGAGTGTTTTTTGGCATATAGATTTTATCCCCAGCCATTGCAATAACACTTGCTATTGAGCAAGCACAAGAATCAATATATACATTTATTTTTGCTTTATGAGATCGCAACATATTATATATAGCAATTCCAGTAAAAACATCTCCGCCATAACTATTAATGTGTACATTAATTGATTCAACTTCTAAATCTTTGATTTGGTTTTTAATTGTATTTGCATCAACATCATCTTCCCACCAAGCGTAACTTACAATATCGCCATAGATATATAAATCAATGCTCTGTTCATCTTGATTCAAAAGTTGCATAAACTTATTTTTTACCATTATTATCACCACCTTCCTGAGTGTCCATATAGTTTTTGGTAATGTAATGCTTGTTAGCCCATGCTGCATTAACTATCGGTTCTTCTAATAATTCTTGTAAATCGTTATGAGAATAACCTATCCTAGTTAATACGTCTAAGCTTCCAGCATCATCAAATATATTAACTTGCTTAATTCTGTTAGTATCTACTTTCAAAAATGAGCCTTTTAAATATAATTCTTTACCGTATAACTTTCTGTTTATCTCTCTCTCAATAAGTTTTGCAATTGGTTTTACAACGAAACTTAAAAAGTCGTTGCGTTGTTCAGTTATTTCCGCCAAGTTCCCTCTAAAAAATCCTTCTGGAAGTCCGAAAGCACTTGCTATATAATTGAACGCACTGTCAATTCCTTTATTAATTTCATCAATTGTAATATCAATTTTATTTTCAAATTGAGTGAAATCTAAACCCTCCTCTAATGGTAAAACAGCATTAACTGCTGTGAAATAAGTCTTAAATGTTTTTGATATATATTTTTGCATTTTTTCTTGGTCAGATTCTCCATCTTCATCATTAAAATTTTGACTAAAAATTGAAGAAATATCTAACTTCCCTTTTGTTCCATTTTTTTTCTTATAATCATCTACACCTTTACTAATGAGTGCTCCATAAGAGCTATACAAATTAGTCACGTATTCACTCATAGCCTTATTATTTAATGTCAAATAAAGAACATCGCTTGATGAATAACTTTTTTTCATTATTAAATCATCAATTTTCACATTATAAAAGGCACTTTTTTTAAGTGTCTTAATATCTTTTTCAAAGCTATCTGCTACATAAAAATTTTCATTATCTTGAATTATTAAACATTCATTTTCTGTAATTAACTGATATATTAGCTTTTGTCTGAACTCACTAGCGTTTTGATTTGGGTTTGGTTCGATATTAAAAGAGTAATAATTATTTTCTTTTATTGTATTGTTTTCTTTAAATGTTTTGAATTCACAATTACATAAAGAATTGGCAATCATATTAACAACTTTATTCAGTGCAACTTCTTTATAAGCTATTTCTGTTGCTATCTCCCCAAAACCACAACTATTTAATGTTATGGAATCCTTTTTTCCAAAAGCCCATTTTATCCAATCTATTATATTCATTTTATCCTTTCTAGCCTATTATAGGCCTCATTAATTTCCCACTACTTTTTATAGTTGGTAATTCTTTATCTATACTCATAACATGAACTAATGCCATGAAACCATCATTTTTTCTTGTTTGATATTCTATTTTTTCATATGTTTTATTTCCCTTACCGTCAACTTTAACAGCAGTATTATTTGTGTACCAGCGCATCAACATATCATCACCATAAACTAAAGTTTGATTATAAAACATATCATCAATAATAGTAGCTACTCGATTATGAGTAATAGGTCCACTCCTAACAACTATTATTCTTCCATTAGGGTATTTTTTACATTTTTCATAAAATCCTTCTTTTTCAAAAGCTTCTTTTAATAATGCAAATCGGTAATCATCGCAAGCAATTTTTAAAATATTATATTTTTTGGATTGCTGAACAAACCAACTAACAACTACTTCTGGGTTAATACTATTTGTATTGACCATTGTTGCTAAGCCTTTTTCAACAGCTAAATCAATTTTTAATTTTTTATTTACCATTTTTAAATGAATACTGTTGCTGCAAATGAAAGAATGATGCATCCAGTAACGTTTGCCGTTTTGCTTAAATAATAAACCAACAGCACAAAAATCATTCATACTTGCATAGTCAATTCCCCCTAAACAACTCATTCCTTTTAAATCAGGAATTTCTTGGTTGGTGGCAAGAATATTTTCCCAACTTGCTACACAAGTAGTTTCATCTCTTGACGGAACATTCATTCTTTTTGTCAAAAACTCAAATCTTTTTTGCGGCCTTTCTTTTTGCTCTTGATATTGTTGTTTAATAACTTCAAGTAAATTAGGCATATATTCTATACTAGGGTTAGCCTTTACCCACATCTCATGGTTATCAACTTCTTTAAGATCATCTAATTCGCACAAAAAAGGAAAAACCCCAAGATTGTTATCTTCACCGTTTAATATAGAGGCACAATATTCTAATTCATCATCTAACGGACCTTCTCGAACGTTACCTTGAGTAGTTATTATAAATATCCTAAAATGAGGCACTTTACCTCCCGCACTTTCAAAAACTGATATTTGTTCGTAATTTTCATAAGCGTGATATTCGTTAAATACTATAGCACCAACTTTTTTGCCGTCCTTAGTTTTTGCGTTTGAAGTATTGTATCTTAATCTCGATTTTGTAAACAAGTTCATTATCAACTCTAAACTTATATAGAATAGTTTTTTCATTTTTTTAATATTAGAAGTCATCATATCATGAACTACCAAAAAAGTGTCTTTAGATTGACTTTCACTAGTTGCTACTATATCAATATTATAATTTTTAATTCCGTACATCGGAGTTTGCAAAAAATTACATAAAGGAGCGATAAATCCATCTTTACCATTTCCTCGACCCATTTCAATTATAAATTTATGAAATAATGGGATCTTATTTTCAAAAGAAAAATTTTTATTTTTAAACATAAAAACAAAAGCATATATAAATTTTTGATACGGAAATAATGGATAATACCATTTTTCACAATAATCAATACATTTATAATATTTTTCTTCATCAAAAAAAATATCAGCTCTCCTTAATGTAGGTTCAACTATATTTTTTATCAGCAACCATCTTTTTTTATTTATTTTATTTGGATTTTCATAACACCAATTTAAGTATTCTTCTACTTCTTTAATAATAATCGTCTTCGGTTGGTTTGGGGTCATCCTTACCACCTTCCTTAGATGGTTTTAAATTTAACTCTGATAATATTTTTAACATTTGGGAATTAACTTTAACTAAATCGGTAACACTATCATTTCTTTTAAAGCCGCTTTGACCACCGCCATTATTGTATTCGACATTTACTCCTCGTAATTTAATATCTTCTTGCAACAACATTTTGGTGTGCCAAAACTGCATATAATCTTCAATCATATTTTCATAATGTTTGCCGGCCACCCCATTTAACTCTAATTGATTTAATAGATCGGTTTTAATTTGATCATATAATTTTTTAGGATATAACCTTTTCTTTTTAGCCATTTATACCACCACCCTTATGTGATTATTATTTTATTTACTCGTTTTTATTACCCAGCCCCCGTTTCCTGACTTTTCTAAAAATCGTCAAAATTTTTGAATGGGGGCTATATCATTTATTAAGAATTCTTCTTATGTTTGGAGAATCAATAACGCCTGATTTTTTATATCTTTTAATTTCTTTATCTTTCGATGATTCGACTATAACATCCATATCTTTAAATACTTTTAATTCATTTAGTATCTCATCTATGGTTGTTAATCCTCTCAATTTACATTGTTCTAATATACTAACTAACTGATATTTTTTTAATTTCATATTTACCATCTTTCCTCATTAATAAATTTATTTTTCTTTGGTTTAATTCTTCCATCTAATATATTGTGATGATTAACACATACAGTTACTAAATTACTATTAACAAACGCTAGTTCCGGATAATCCTTTAGTCCTTTAACATGATGCACATCTAGTTTAGCTTGTTGTATAGTTGTTAACCCTCCTTGTTTCTTACATTCTTGGCATTCGTATCCGTCTCTTTTTCTTATTTCATTTTTTTTAATACGCCAAGCTTTACTTTTATAAAATAAAATAATTTTATCTTCTCTAATAAGTTGTTTAATTCTTTCTAGTGTCATTTTCTTTTACTATTAGATATTGTTGATATATAACATAAACCAAAAACTATTATTAAAGTGGTTATTATTCCTTGCATTATTTCTTCACTACTTTCTTTATTAATTTTGTTTTAGTTTCTTCTTGCTTAGGCATATCAATAATTATGGCTTTGTTTTTTCCAACTATTACTTCTGCTCTAGCTCTTGATACTAAATACTCATCATTTGGTTGTATTTCATATGTTTCTATCTCTTTACCATTTCTAAGCACTTTTGTTTTTGACTTCTTTTCTTTTGATAATTCAATATCATGATAATTACTTACCGATCTAATTAATACTTCTTTCATAATATTTCTTTCCACCTTTCATAATTACTTTTATATTCATATCTGAACACTAATTTTTGAAGTTCAGGAATATCATTAAAATCCATATCTAATATATAGCCATTTACTTTATCTGTAACGACTTCATTAACTGCTTTCCATTTAGTTACTATTACTGGTGTTCCTAAAACTAACGATTCGACTACCGATAACCCTTGGCTTTCATAACTGCTTAATTGCACTAAAAAATCCGATTCTTTCATATATGGGAACGGATTATCCAATTTTCCTAAATAGATAAATTCTTTCGGACTAGTATCTTTAATTTTTGCCTCATAAGCCTTGTCATAACTGCATCCGATTATATACCAAATATAATCTATTTTTTTTTCTTTTAATAATCTGGCGAGTTTTAACATTCTTTCAAAACCTTTTTCTATGGAAATTCTTGATACTGTGACTAATGTTAAAGGTTTTTTTATTATATTTATTGTTTCTTTAGCTTTTTTATGTATTTCAGGATCAAGTTCATTATATATTAAATTCGATTCCACTTCTGTAACTTCTTTTAATTGTTTTTGGCATTCCTTACCTACCGTTACGTAGTCATTTATAAAATCTTCTTTAGTTAAATTATAACCTATTTCTTTAAGATTGCCATGCAACCATCTAACATATTTATTAGCTTTTATATTTTTTGGAGTTTCACAATAAATAGAGCAGAAAACAGCTGTATCACATGCGATTTTTTGATATTTGACATTTACTATATCAGCATATTTATTTAATCTTAACAACATGTCTAAGCTACTGTCTTGCTTGGTATAAGCTATAGTTATTTTATACTCTTTACTTAATAATTTTATTAGATTCAGTATCGCTATTTCAACGCCGCCAATAATGTTAATATGATAATAATAAAAACATATATGTTTCATTCGATCAAACCTTTCTATTTATTTTGTTTAATTTCTTGATATAACAATTCATTTTATCTTTTTCACTGGGATCTTCGGTTTCTTTGTAATATCTTAAATAATCATTAATATAGTGATAATGGCCAATATACCAACATTCTATGTAATGTAAATATTCATGCATAATTTTGCTTAACAGAGCACCATTCTTAATGCTGGTAGCTCCTTTGTGTTCTTTTTTTATTAAATGGTGTAAAGTAATATAATTTTCAATAGATAGTGGTTCTCCGAGCATACAAATTTCTCCATAAATTTGAATAAGTTGTAATCTAATTATTTTATTTTTATTCCCCATATTACCTCATGAAAAAAACTCTAATTAAAGAGTTTTAAGTTGGTGGACGGCTAGCTCCACTCATCATGCCTATTATTGAGGTTGCGTAATTGATTGCTCGCTAGCGGATTTACTCGGCCAGAACCTCTGTGAGCATATTTTTTTGTTTGAGTAGATAAGGGCTTACACCTTTGGGATAAGCTCAATGGATATCCTTGCTTATCAGTTATCTTTAACCGTGTTTCCCATACACCACCACTCATAAAACATAGGCTGTTTTTCAGCATTTAATCATATTCGCCTGAATTCTACCTGATATAGGATTATTCTATATGCTCATATTAGACAGTACGGTTTTTGAACCTAGTATATCAAGTAGTCTATCAGTCACTACTTGATGGAATAAACTGTTCCTAAGAAAGATTTAATTTATGTCCAATTGTTTTGGGTAATGAAATCTTATATCGATCTATGTATAAGTATCTCATCATAGTTATTGTAGCATAGCTAAACTGGCAAAAACTGGCAACTTTGCTTGACTGTTGATTTTTTTATTATTTACCGTATATTTTATTAGTTAATTTTAACTTTTCTTTGTATTCGTAATAAAAATTTCTTATTTGCCTTTCGCTATAATAATCATATAGCTTTTTTGCGATTTCTTTCCAACTAAACTTTTGGATGTCTTTTAAGAAAACAATAGCTATAGTTGGAGCGGATAAACTCATTCTATTAATCTCTTCTAAGATGTAAGCTTCATCAGAGGCTTTTTTTTGATACAATTCTCTTAGCTCTATTGAGTTTTTATCTTCTCTTAATATTTTATAAAACAGTTGTTCATTATTATTCCTACTACCATTAGTTAATATTTCTTTTAGTTTAGCTGCTTTTAGCGGCTCGGAATTAATTTGTCGTAATCTTTCTAATAATTCTATTTTGTTATTAGTTGCGAGTAATTTATCATATGCTGTTGCTATTGTTAATTCGTCAGTCTCCACCATTTTTTCACTCTCCTATTATTTCTTTTATTGCAAATCTTTTGCCGTCTACAAAAGCGTTATCTATTTTAACTAATATATTATTAGTTTCCTCATCTTTTAATTGATGATGATACTCTAGTTCTTTTTTATCAAGTTTTTCTTTCAACTGTTCTAAATCAGATAGTATTTCGTGATAAATTTCACATTGCAAACCTGTTTGATAGTTGTACATAGGTTTTAGTCCATACTCTTTTATTTTATCTTCATACTTCTTTATTAATTCATTTAGATTCATATTTATCTCCTTTAATTTTTAGTGTTTCACTAGCTGCTTTTAGCGTGTTTCCTAGCCCTATAAAAACTTTGGCTAATACATCGATAGCCGATGTGATAACACTCTCTATCTCTTCAATTACTTTATCAAATTGCTCTGTTGGTTCTATCTGAATTTCTTTTTTATTACCATCACATATAAGATCAAATAATAAACTTATATCTAATGCTTCTTCAAGAGTTAAATCTGTATATTTCATTATTCGTCCTGTATTTCAAAGTCTCTTAATAATAAATAATCATCAATTTCTCTACCATAATTTTTATAGTCCTGTGCTAATTGCACACAATTAAATGGGTCTACTGGATGATCATAATAATCTATAACTTTAACAATTTCATTCTCATTGCTATCTTTTATATATTTGCCAATGATATTTTTAGTTAAGTGCTTTAATTCTAATTTAACAAAATTGATTGTTGTTTCCATTTGGCTCTCCTTTTCTTTTATATAAAAAGTAATATTTTCTTTTAAGTATTTTATTTTCAGTATATAAAAAGTTTTTAACTCTCTAAATTCTGTTATAACTGTTTTACCAGGACTATACGTTTCCGATTTGTACCATTTAAGATATAAATCAATTGCTTCGCCGATAACTTTATAACTTAAATTAGTTTCATTTATTATTGTTATTTTCGACATAATATGTAGCCTCTAAATCAGCAACATGAAGTGCTACTGCTAATTTATATTTATTAAAAACATTGCCAATAGTGTAATAATTTTCTTTCGGTTCAGAGAATCCCATATGCCACCTAATCGCCATCATTTCTTCAGTGTTTAAATTAATAAACTTAGAAACAATCATCGCAGATTTTTCGCCATGTCCTAATGGTAAGTGATCATTAACTTGATAATAAGCTTCTTGCTTCCATTTACCATCGACTTTAACGTTTTTAGTTCCTACTGTATAAAAATTAGCTTTGCATATGTCATGCAGCAAGGAAACTATTATTAAAGATTGTTGATATTTTTGACTATCTTCAAATTCATAGTTTACTTTGTTTAATAATTGATTGTAAACATTGATACTATGATCAACTAAACCACCTTCAAAACTATTGTGATATCTAGTGCTTGCAGGCGCTGTAAAAAAATCCGTATTCTCTAAATATTTAATTAAGTTATCTATTCCTTCTCTTTTCGTTGATTTTAATAATTCTATATATTCTTCTTTTAATTGCATTAATGTTTCTTTTTCCATATTTCCTACTTTCTTATAATTTTAATTCTGTCACTTTAGCTTTTTTTTCTTTTCTTGACTCCTGCGTATAGATTGCAGTTGTTCTAACATCTTCATGACCAAGTAAATCAGCTAGTGCCATATACTCTCCGGGATTAACCGATAAATATGTCTTAGCGAATAAATGCCTTAGCGAATGTGGGTGTGCATATTTTTTATTAATTTTGGCTATACCTGCTATTTTTTGTATCCTTTTCCAAATTGCATTTGGCGTTATTGGTTTCGTAGGATCATTTCTTTTTAAAAATAGATATCCACTTTTTATTCCATTTGACTGACCGTGTTTAAGCAAGTTTCTAATTAATTCGGTAGATATGCTGACTTCGCGCCATTTTCCTTTATTATTAACCATAACTACATTATCTTTGTCTTTGGCTGCTGATAATGATTCAATTGTGAAATATTGTACTTCGGACACTCTAATTCCAGTTCCCGCTATTAACCTTAATATCCAATAAGTATCGAGATATTCATTCTTTTTAGATATTCTTAATAATCTTTTATAATCGATTATTGATATAACATTTTCAACTGATTGTTTCCTTTGAACTTTTTTAGTTTTAATTTTTAAATTTTCATATTTTAAATAAATTAGATATTTATTAATGGAAACAATATAAGAATTGACCGAACTAATTTTATACTCTTTTTTTATTAGTGAACCAATATATTCAAGATAATCATTTTTTATAAATCTAGGTTTATCTCCTAAAAATTTAATGAATTTACTAATATCATATTTGTACTTAGAATAACTTTTTTTAGCAAGCTCATTGTCCTGTAATTCTAAAATATATTCTTCTAAATTATCAATTAAAATCTTTGTTTCCATTCATTATCCTCTCTATTTCTTGGTAATCTTCGCTACATATAATATTGCCTTATATTAATCATTAATTAAGTCAGTAAACATAAGGTTTCAAACTATGTTTTTTATCAAAAATACTTTTGTTATTTTTTTATATGGTTTAATGTTATAATTTTATTATGATTTATTGATCCATTGTTATTTATAAAGAATAATGTTGTTGTTGTATAATCATTTACTATTTCATAATTACAATATAGATCATCTGGAAATGTACAACTAAATCCTAATTCTTTTAACTGTTCTTCTTTAGTCATGATTTTCTACCTCTTTCTGATTTATTTACTTTTTTTAGTGGCAATTCTAATTCATCTGTATAGTTATAATCTCTTTTCTTGGTTATAATTCCATTCTGCGGTTTATATAATGTTTTTTCAAAACATTCCTTGTAGCCTTTTTCAATATGTTCACAAAAATAAAATTTTTCATATTCTTGGATTACTCTAAATCTAGTCATTCTATCACCTCTTATTTTTTCTTTTATTTAAATTGTTGATTTTATCTATTACTTTAGCTGTATTAACCCCTATTTTTGTTATTTCTGGATCACTAGTAATTAAGCCTTTTTTATTTAAAATTAATAACTGACTATCAGAAACTAAAATTAAATTGTTGATATCAAAATTTTTTTTATTACCATCTGCAAAAACAATTTTGTGACTTTCGGGGATTTTTCCATGTTTTTCTTCATAAATTATATGGTGAACAGCTTTCCAATTGTATCTACTTAATCCTGGATAGTTTGTATCTTTAATTTTTCGATATAAATAACCATCTTCTCGTTCTACTTCTGCCATTATTTTTGCAGTATTGAACGGTTTGTCACCTTTTTTAAAAGTAGTTTTCCTTGAATTAGCTTGCCCTTCTTTTGACATAAATTCATCCCATTTTTTACCTTTATTAAGTGGTATATTCCCTTTTTGATAGTGACCTGTTAGACCACTCTTTATTTTGTTTCTTAGCTTTACTGCTTTAATTTGTTGAACAGTAAATCTAGATTTAAAATAGTTGTTAAAAAGATTGGTTAAATCTTGATTTGAAGTACCTTTTGCGTGCTTTTTTATAAAGTCGATGTGATAATCATAAAAAAGTTTATTATAGTTTTTAACATCTTTAAAATTGCTTTTTAATTTGTGGTTACTTTTATATGATTTTATTTGTGAGGCTGAAAATTCACTATTAAATTTGGTATTAATTAGATTTGTTAATTCTAATGTACTAATGTTTTTGTAATTTAGATTTATGAATTGCTTTATTTCGAAAGTGTATGTCGCTTTCATGATCCTATTTCGTGTTGTCTTTATTATCTAATAAAAACATATTAGGTAAAGATTCACTCCCTGCCTCATCTAGATATTTTTTAGCATCCAATGCTACTTTAGCATTTTGAACAATTTGACTAGTTACGCCAGTAATTGCTCTAGCTCTCTTAATTTCTTTTTCAAAATTATTTGCCTCATCTAAGGTTTCATCGTCATTCAATCTCTCTAATTGTTCAAACAAATAATCATTGACATCTGATAGTTTATTTTTCACGATTTTTCCGCCTTTCCTCTAACATCTTTTCTGTTTGAATGTTTTTTTTGCGTGATTTGATAGTCATAACTTGTTTAGGTGGATTTACCGGTCGTTCTTTAATAACTAAATAGCGATCACTTTTTAATTCTGTAATATCTTTTTTTAAACTTTTAATTACATTGTTTAATTCTTGATTTAATTTTTTTAAAGAATTGTTATATTTAATTAATCCACCTTTTGCTGCTGCTATAGAACGTCTCCTTTTTTCTGTAATTATTAATTCATCTTGATAATATGCTTTCATCTCATTTGATTGGATTAAATCAAATTGGGTTTTATTCTGTTTTTTTTCTAGTTCCTTGTTTTTTTGCAACAAATCACTGTTTATTTGACTAAATGTATTGACTTGTTTAACCAAATTAAGTTCTTTATTCATTTTAGATAAATTATCTGTTTCATAATCAGATAATTTCATTATTATTATTTTTTTAAATAAGATCATTTTTTCCTTCCTTTCTTTTTCTTATTTTTTTCTACAATGTGTTTTGCATTAAATCTGTTAACTTTCCAGTCTTGTTGTCTAAATGTTTTTGCTGTTTCGTCATCTGGATCATGTTTAATTCTTTTTTTAAAATTAAGACAACAGACTATTAAAAGTGATATCATACATAAATATTTAATTGTGGTTAAGTTTACTTCTATAGCTTCTATAATCAATTTAATTTTTATCATAATATTCCTTTTATCACATCATCTATGTTTATATTTTCCGTATCTGATAATATTTTTTTTATAAGATTTTTTTCTTCTAAATCGATGTCTTGATTCAAAAGTTGTTTCATAAATTTTTTGTAAAATAAATCAAAAGCATTTTCAGACATATCATACAGCTCTTTTAGTTGAGCGTTTAAATCTGGTAATTTATCTAGAAAATACTTTGTTGTTTTTTTTGTTATATAATCAATTGATCGACATCTATTTTCGTGTGTGGTATATTCTAAGTCTATTATTCTTCCACATATTTTACATGAGGTTTTATAATTAACGTTTGGATTGGGAACTTTAATAAATTCATTTATTAAGTTAATAGCAATAGGCGGGGTATCTTTTCCTTCGCGTAGGTATTCGTCTAAATTTCTGTTAACTCCCCAAGTTGTATAACCTTTTAAGATTTTTTCCCATTCATCTAGCTTTTCTTTAGAAACTGAAAAGATATCATAATTTGCCTTAATTCTTTTAAATAAAGTTTTTATTTCTTCTCTATTCATGTTTTTTTACAACGAATCAATAAGATCAAAAGCGTTTTTCTTTTTTTCTTCTTTTTGAGTTGATTTATTAAATTTTTTTAAATATTCTTGTGCTTCGGTTACAGTTTTAATTCCTGCTTTTTGCCAATCGTATAAAGTTTTAGTTATATAACTAATTTTTTTAGCACTATTAACAACTGCTACTTTAATTGCAAATCGAGTTAAATCATTATCATCCCAAGAATTAATTTCTTCAATTTCTAAAGGTGCTAAAGGTCTACCAAAATTACTTTCAACAGATACAACTATATTATCTATATCTATATCTTTATTTATATTTATATTTTCATTATCATCTTCATCTTCTAAAAAAGGCATAATTTTGGCATCTGTTTGGTATAACTCCGGCTTATGCTGTGGCATAGTTTCGGTATCTTGTTTTTTCCACCTTTTTAAAGCTTTTTCTCGTTGCTTTTTAGAAAACTCAGTTCTTTTTTCTATTACTTTTTCTAACCTTTTATTATAAAAACAACCGTTTTTATCGACTGAAAATTTAGATAAAACATCAGATGAAATATTTGGTACATTTAGATCTATTATCTTTTTGGATAATCTTCCGTGCTGATGCTGTAAACACATAAGTGTAATGTACTGTCCTCGTTCCTCGAATGTCAAACTTGCAACCCCTGATAAAAAATCAGAGCTATAGAATAGAAAAGCTGGATCTTTATTCATTCATTCATTTTTCCTTTCTATTTTTTTGTTAAATATGGTATAATTTAAGTACTTAATTATATTAAGTGCTTGATCTAATCCTGAAAAAGTTCCAGTATTGAATTTGCGAACTCTTTAGGATTTTTTCTTATGTATTCTAATAACAGTTTTAGTGCAAAACTTAAAACTAATTGAATTATTACAGTTATAAAATTATTTAATCCGCCAGCACGCATTGATGCTGCATAGATATAAGTTATTGCTAATAGTCCAAATATTACATTTTCAAATTTAAAGTTAGTTAAATATTTGTTGTTTTTCATTGTTTTCACCTTCCTTCCCAGTTAAGTAAATTGCTAATAACCCAGGGCTGATATGATAAGTCCATTGTTTTTCACTTATCTGAACAGCCGTACCAAAAGGTAATCTTTCTTTTTGCAATCCAATTCTGACGTATTGCTCACTAACCCCCATTAATTCTGATGTTTTTTTAACTGATACATTTTTATATTTTTTTAATTCTTTCATTATTAATTCCTTTCTAGCTTGACGGTTTTTCCTCATAAAAAATTTCAAACACTGTTTTATTCAACGCGTTTGCTATTTTATTCATTGTTTCATTAGTAATAGTCGTTTTTATATTGTTTTCTAAATTTGAAATAGTAGTTCTTGAGACTCTAGCTTTTACAGCTAAAGCTTCTTGAGTCATTGCGGCTAATTCTCTATAATGTTTTACATTGTTCATATTATCACCACCTTCTGTGCGATATGTTTTACCTAATAATCTTTCGTTCGGTTCTTTTGTACAACATATCGTACATACAATTTAGCATATGTTTTTAACTTTGTCAACTATGTTGTACATATTTTTCTTGTTTTTGCGTAAAATATATTGTACAATAATTATGGAGGTTTTCTATGACTATCAATGAAATTATAAAACAATACAGAAAAGATAATAATTTGTCGTTAAGAGCATTTGCTGAAAAAGCTAATTTAAGCCATTCTTATATATCCGCACTAGAAAAAGTAGATCCTAGAACAAATAAACCCATCGCTCCTACGTATGAAGTTCTTAAACAGTTAAGTAAAGCTATGGGAAAAGAAATTCAAGATTTAGTGAATGTATTAGATAGTGATCAAGAATTTACTTTTGGTAATATTGATCCTGTATTAACTACAGATCAAAAAATAATCAATTTAATAGAACGTAGTAATGAAAATCAAAATTTATTAAAGGTATTACATTTATTAGAAAAATTAAATGACAATGACATTAAAAAATTAATTAAATTAATAAATATACTTGATTATGAGGATAAAGAAAAAGAAAAAAATGATACGGAGAAATTATGAAGCAAGAATTTGAAAAAATAATATTAAAAAAAAGAAGTGTTTGGTGTCATATTATATTGACATATTTTACTTTAGGAATATGGTTAATAATATATTTCCGTTGTAAAAAAAAGAAAATACATTCTGAAGAAATTAAAAGCAATCAATTAAAAATTGAGGAAGAGGAAAAATTAAAAGAAAGACAAAAACAGATTATTTTAAAAGAAGAAGAAAATAAAATTAAAGAGCAAAAATTTTTAGATGAACATAAAATAATTGAAACTAAAATAGTTGGTGTTACTCAAGGTAAAATACAAGAATATTTACTTAAACTGGAACATTCATACGAAGCAAATATTTTAATACGTCCTGATTTAAACAATAAATATTCTGATAATGCAATAGAGGTAATAGCAATATTAACAACATATAATAAATATGATGAGTCATCAGAAAGACATTATAAGATAGGATATTTATCAGAACAACTTGCTAATGAATTTTATCAAAAAGGATATATTGAGAAAGAAGAAACATCATCAATAAGAGCGCTTCAGTACGAAGTAACTGGGGGAACGTACGACAAACCCACAAGAGGCTGTAACATAACCTTAGCAATTAAAAAGAAATAAAAAAAAAGACCGCCACTGCAATGGCAATCAAAATAGAAAAACAAATATAAAAATAACCGTCAAGCTAGAATTATAGGAGTTTTTCTAATAAAATTATAGCATAAAATTATAAAAAAAGGAAGTGATTTAAAGCATGAAAAGAGCAAACGGAGCTGGAGGAACATCAAAATTATCTGGTAAAAGAAGAAACCCGTTCTTTGCTTTTATAACTAACAACTGGGATGATCAGGGAAAGCAAAAAAAGGAAATAATTGAATGGGACGGAAGAAAGTATTGGGAAACAAGACAGTTAGCCGAAAGAGCATTAATTATGTATCTCAATGATCCTTATGATTTTAATAACTTAGATATTACTTTGACCGGAGTTTTCGATCATTTTAAAAAAATGAAATTAAGAGAAGATATTGTTAGCATAGGAAATTATAATGCTGCTTATAATGAATCAAGTAAATTGCATAATAAACGTTTTATTGATATCAGAACATCTGATATACAAGATATAATAGATAATATGATTAATAAGAGTTATACGTCTAAGAACTATGTTAAAATTATGTTTAATCAATTATTTGAGATTGCTAAACAAAAAGAATTACCAATAAAAATGAATTATGCCGAATTTGTGATATTAGGCAAAAAAGAGTTATCATCAAAACATAAGCCTTTCAGCAAATTGGAAAAAGAAATATTATGGAAAAATTTAAAGCAGGATTATGTGGATACTGTTATAATATTAATATATACAGGATTAAGGCCTAGCGAATTATTAAATGTCAAATTGGATAAAATAAATTTAAATAAAAGATATTTAATAGCAGGATCAAAAACAAAAGCTGGTATTAATAGAATAATTCCTATACATAAAAGAATAATACCTTTAATTGAAAATAGGATTACAATTAGTGAAGATAACAAATCTGAATATCTAATATGGAATGATTCAAAAAGAGCAATGAATTATAGATATTATTTAGATAAATATAAAGAGTTAATGATTAAACTAGATTTAGATCATACTCCACATGACGGTCGCCACACTTGTAGCACCGATTTGGATTCTAAGGGAGCTAATAGACTTGCGCGCAAATTAATATTAGGGCACTCTGTTAGTGGAGATATTACAGATGGTATTTATAATAGTAAAACGAAAGAACAATTAATAGCAACAATAGATTTATTAGATTGATTTTTTTGTTGTCTACTTGTTGTCTACGCACAAGAATTTAAACAAATTTAAACCAATTTTGAACTTTATCAATTTATTTGTATAATAAAATAAATCATAACAAAAGCCCTATTTATAAGGGCTTTTGATTGTTTTTAAATGGTGTCCTGTGCGCGACTCGAACGCGCGACCCTTTGATTAAAAGTCAAATGCTCTACCTACTGAGCTAACAGGACGTAATATAAATGGTTGCCCCGGGAGGATTCGAACCGCCGAGATGTCAGAGTCAAAGTCTGATGCCTTACCGCTTGGCTACGGGGCAATAACGTGGTGGAGGGACATGGATTTGAACCATGGAACCCGAAAGAACAGATTTACAGTCTGCCGCGTTTGACCACTTCGCTATCCCTCCATACATAATGGTGCCGACAGAGGGAGTCGAACCCCCAACCTACTGATTACAAGTCAGTTGCGCTGCCAGTTACGCTATGTCGGCATAAATGGTGGGCGATGTAGGACTCGAACCTACGACCCCCTGCTTGTAAGGCAGGTGCTCTAACCAACTGAGCTAATCGCCCGACATAATATAAACTTGGTGCCCGAGGCCGGACTTGAACCGGCACGAGGTTTAAATCTCGCAGGATTTTAAGTCCTGTGCGTCTACCTGTTCCGCCACTCGGGCAGGCACTTTTGTCTTAAAATATTTAAGACTATTAGAGTATAACCCATTTTTTAAGCTTTATCAAGTGTTTTTCAGCATTTTTCTCAAATTTTACTTTTCATTTTTATTTAATTCCTCTAAAGTATTGTTAGTCCAAATATTTAAATTTTGTTCTAACGGTAAAAAACCTTTTAACGATTCAGCAACTTTTTTATTTGGATCATTAATACGATAATTAATATTCTTAATAGAAAGTTTCATTTGTTTACTATCTTTATCAATATCTAAAATATGAACATAGATTTTCTCCTCAAGATTAACATAATCATTTATATTAGTTACAAACCCTTGAACAATTTCGGAAATATGTACTAGACCACTATATTCTTTATCAATTTTTACGAAAAAGCCATAATCTTCAATTCCTAGCACAACACCTTGAACAATCTCTCCTTTTTGGTACTTCATAATTCCACCAACCTCATGACTAATTATATCATAACCCTTTACTAAATTTATAATATTAGCTATAATTTTAAGTAGGTGATATTTTTGGAAAAAAAAGTAAAAGAAATTTTAGATCAATTTCGACCATATTTAAATAGCGATGGCGGAGATTTAGAATTTATCAAATTTAAAGACGGAATTGTTTTTATAAAGCTCATAGGAGCTTGTGGATCATGTCCATACAGAAACGAAACAATCAAAGACGGAATATTAAGGTTTTTACAAGCAGAAATACCAGAAGTTAAGGATGTAATTAACATTGAATTATAATCCTTTTTTTAACCAATTTATATTGACTATTTTAAAATTACGCGATAACTCCAAATATATATGATTTAAAAATATCTCATAATCTTTTTGTCTATCAGTAATCGATAAAAGTTCAGTTTCACTATAATCGTTTAAAATGATATCATCAAATATATCAAAATAGTATGAGGGGTATAACAAACGTGCTAGTAGTAAATTAGCAGTTAAATCTGTCAATAAAAGGGTTTTAATATAATCAATATAATAGTTATTATCCCTTTTTTCTAAAAAGAAAGAACTTTTTATGTACTCAGCAACATCTCTTACCAAAACATCTACTAACATATTATTTGGATTATAATATTCTCCTTTAGTAATAGGTACATGCATTCGATAATGTTGAACCCCACACTCACTACTAACTTTATCTTCATAAATTCCCGCTATATAAATAGCATTTTCAGCAAGTCCTATATAATAATATACACTATGCAAGACTATTTTTTTATCTTGAGCAAGTTCATTTATTTGTATTTCATAATAATTTATTCTCTCACTCCACATTTCGCTCCAATTAATGTTTTTATTAACCGGAATCAAAAACTGATCATCAAATCTTAATATATCATTTATTTTACAATTAATTATAAATAATATATAATTTTTATCATAATGATTGGTGATAATATTATTATCTTTATTATAAATAATTATATAGTTTTTTATTCCATTTACCATTAAAAGTTCATAAATTTCTAGAGCTTTTTTTGAATCAGTAATTAATTCAACCAAAAGATACTTTAAATTATTATTCTCAAAGTAAAAACCACCATACATTCTACTTATGGTTTCAGGATAAAAATTATAATAATAATTAATTATATTTTCCATATTATATTATATGAAAAAAAACCAGGTATATAACTGGTTAAAGGTTTGGTCCTTGGGAAACATCAAATATATTTCTCTCTGGAGAAAAAGGTTGTAATTCTTGGTTTGAAGTGTTCTGAACCGATTCATGGTAATCATTATTAACCGGAGTTAATAAATCTTGGTGAATTGATGATTCTTTTTTCACATTCGTAGGCATTAACTTTACTACTTTAGCACTAACATTATCTAAAATATCCATTGCTTTAGCAATTTCATTAACTATTTCTAAATATTCTCCACTATTTAATGTGTTTTCGGTATGAATTTCTTTTTTTTCAAAGGTTTGCGATAATAATTCAGCATTAGTTAAAGGGTCAACATCAGGTTTTGGTTGTTGGGATTCTTTATATGCACGCATACTTTCTGGACTGATTTCAAGAGTATCCTGTGGTAATATAATTTCATTAGAGACAGATGTTTTTTTACTTTTTAAATTCTCTTGACGCTTCTTTTGAAACGTTTCTTTTTTAACTAAATCTATAGCAATTATATTTTGTACTCCACTTATTAACTGTGTCTTCATTTTAGCTCTCCCCTATCTCTAAATAGATTATGTCTTCATTATTACTACCTGTTAATATTGATTTCATAATATTTTTTAAACCTGTCCATTCTTCATCGGACATTTTATCTGAAACATTAAAAACTGTCCCCGCCGGAATTATTTCTGTAACATACATCTTAATTAAATTGTTTTCAACTACTTCGTTTTTTGTGTAAAACAAATAATTTTTACCAGTACTTATAATTTTAAAATAACTAATTAATTCAACATTTATAACTTCTCCACTTGGTAATTTAATATCAATATATTCCACTCTATTTGACCTCGCTATCTTAATTAATCATATCATAAAAAAAAAGCTTATTCAATCACTTTTTTTCTAAAACAAAATAACGACAATCATTTGAACAATTATTCTTAAGATAATTATCAACATATTTATAATTATTTAAGTCTCGGCTATTTTTATTATTCTCTTTATAGAAGCCCTTTAATCTTAATTTTCCATATGCCCAGTCTCCCACAATATAATCAAAAGGCTCAAAATATTCAGTGTACCTTTTTTGAATTTCCTCTAAATTATATGCTTCACGATAATTTTTTAAAATTTCATATTTTTTTTCATCATATATTATTTCTATATCCACGCTATCTCCTTAAGAACCAGAAGGCAATTAATAAACCAATCATAATTTCAGTAACCATAATACTAAGCAGAACTATTGTATCAACAAAGCCACTACCACTAGTTAAAACTAGTTTTTTAGGATCAAATTTTTCATGTCTTCCGCCTGAGTTATCTGATTCTTCAATTATTATTTTATCATTAATTTCTTTAATTTTCAAATTAGAAAGTTGTTTTATCTCATTAATAGATAAACCATATTTTTTATATATATCAATAGATAACAAATCAGGTAGAATTTCTTCAAATATCAAGCCTTTCTTAAATTGAGCCTTTTTTCTTTCCCATAAATTTGGTATTAATTCTTGATCATTATTCGTTAATTCATATATCTTAATTAATTCTATATTTTTTGGATTAAAAAAGTCATCAAAAATCTCCATATCTTCAGAACTGATTTTATGATCTACGCTTTTCATAATTATCATATTAATTAAACTTTTATTAATTTTAGCAGTTATTTCCTTTTTAGGAAGCTCTATAGAACTATTTAACCACATATCATAATCTTCCATGTATTTTATAAATAAACTGGTTTGCTCTTCGTTTATACCATATATTTGTAGATTATTTATAAAACTCTTTTCTTTTCCAAGCTTAAAAGGATTAATTATATTTATTTCACCATAAATTCTAATTAATATTTTAACCACATAAAATTCATATAAATAAATTTTGTTTATTTGTTTATTATTAATATAATTCAAATAATTAATTATACCGTTTTCTATAGTGTTATTAATAAATTTACTCATAAAATACCTTTCTTTAATTATAGTAGCATAAGTTATCTATTTTAGCTATTTTCAATATGTATTACTTTACATTAAATAATGAACTACTACTTTCTAAAACACCATTATAAAAACTAGGGATTTTTCCTTGGATAACTTTTGTTGCAACTAATACTTCAAACTCAAATTCCATTTTTTCAGAAATTGATGGATACAAAAAACTTTCGAGTAAATAAAATTTTATATATAAATTTATTAAAACTGTATTTATTCCATAACTACTGATTCTAGTGTAAACATCACCAATAATATTTTCAAGTAAATTAATCTTAATATGCATTTTGGGCCCCAAATTCATCAAAAGAGCATTATTAGTATAAGCATAATAAGGGATTTTTATTATTAAGTTATTCCCAACAGAAATAGTATTACTAGGAATTATTCCTCTTTTTAAATCTAAGACCTCTTTTTCAATATCACTTTTTATATCAATAAGCGCATCATAAACTTTATCTAACTTAAAATCAACATCTGTTATTTCTTCTTTATCATTTTTTATAATAATTATTAAATCTTCTGCAGCAATTTGTTTTAATCTTTCTTTAGTTAAATATTTTGTAACAATATTTATCGTAATTTCTTCAATTTCTTTTTTTGTTGAAGCAATAACGGAATCACTTAATTTATTACTAAAAATTAGAAACAAAAATATAGTATTCATAATTATCAAAATAACTAAAATCAATATTATTCTATTAACTTTAAATTGCCATCTTTTTTTATATTTTAATCTTCTCATATTAAATATATATGAAAAATAAAAGAGCTATATTAAAAAAGCTCCCAATTTAAGTATTTATTTAACATAAATATAATAACTGATATTAGAATAAGAATGAAAATCACGATCAAAAATTTAATTATATTTGAATTAGATTTAATATCTTGCTGAATATCTGAAAAATCTTCATAATCTTTTTCAGAAACTGCTAAGTTTCCTGTATAAAAAGAATTTTCTAATACACCTGATGTATCTACCTCTTCAGTATTTTCTAAATCAAGCAAATTACTAGCGTTTTTACTGGCCTTTTCCTGATTTTCTAGTTCTAATTTAGTAATAGTATTTATTAAAGTCATTAACTCATTTGCATCTTCTTGTTTTTCAGGTGATTTATCAGACTCTAAATCTAATTTCTGTAATATTTCATAATTAGTATTGCGCAATTTCTTTAGTCTTTCAATATTATAATCGACATTTTGCTCACTTTTCGCTTTTGCTAAAATCTCATTAATATCATACTCTTTAGTATCGATTTTCTCTTCAGGAACATCTTCATCCCCCATGTCTATAGCGATTGATTTTCTTTTAGGCTCATTATCACAATATTTTTTATCAAGCATTTCTTTTATCAATTCTACGTCAATATTTTTATCGGCTGTCCCTAGTACAGAAACATTTGAGTTTAAATCTATTTTGTTATAATCCTCAACTTCAATATTTTCATATAAATCTTTGTTAAGTTCTGTTCTACTTTTCAATTCTGGTTTTTCTATTCCATATTTATCCATACGCGAACTCATAGTACCACCCACTCTAAAATAATAATAACACAAAATGTAAACTTTTGGAATATTACTTGCTCTATAAATGATAAAGTGTATAATAAATTATGGAGGCTATATGAAAAAAGTTGAAATTATAACAGATAATTGTATTGCGTGTGGGCTATGTATTAATATGGCAGAAAATACTTTTGCGTGGGATGATGATGGAAAATCTAGAGTTATTAATCCAGCAGTAAATGAT
>JAQVWT010000063.1 GCA_028709545.1 Bacilli bacterium | reverse complement strand
ATTTTAATAAAAACAGGTTTTTTAATGAAAAACAACAAAAAAAGAGCATATTATGGGGCGAAGATTTTTTCTTCACCTCTTTTAGCCCTTATACTACCTACGCTCATTTACTAACGAAAAGATTCAGCTAAACTACTCACAGTTAAATTCGTGCCGGATTAATATCAATTTCTAGTGATACTTTTTTATTAGTACTATAAACCTCATCTAAGTTTTTTAATGCATCTTTTAAATAATTAAAATCTTTATATTTTAAGATTATTTGAAAACGATAAATATTATTTATTTTAAACATGGCAGCTGTAGTTGGTCCTAAGATAATAACATTATTATCTAAGTTTCTTTTTAAATAATTTAAAACATTAGTAGCATCGGTTGATGCTTCTTTATAATCTTTAGATGTTATTTTAATCGAAGTTAAATAAAAATATGGTGGGTACTTTAAAAGTCTTCTAATATTCATTTCATAATTATAAAGATTTAAATAATCGTTTTGTTTAACAAAGTTTAAAGTTTTATCATCAGGATTAAATGTTTGAATAATTACTTCTCCTGGAATAGTGCTTCTTCCAGCTCTACCTGATACTTGGGAAAGCAAACTAAAAGTATATTCTCCGCTTCTAAAATCAGGAATATTTAAAGAATCATCAGCGTTTATTACGCCAACTAAAGTGACTTTAGGAAAATCAAGTCCTTTAGAAATCATTTGGGTTCCTAAAACAATATCAACTTCTTCATTTTCAATCATGGTAATTATTTTTTCATGAGATCCTTTTTTTGTAGTTGTATCAGCATCCATTCTAATGACTCTAGCATCTAAATATTTTTCTTTGATTTCTGCTTCTAATTTTTCCGTACCAAGTCCATAAGAAGTAAGTGAATGCTCTTTACAAGTTGGACACTTTTCCTCATTTAAAACAGTATATCCACAGTAATGACATTTTAAGTTATCAGATGTTTTATGATAAGTTAAGGTTATTTCACAGTGTGGACATTTAAATGTATATCCACAATTCTTACAAGTTACAATTCTTGTAAAACCCCGTCTATTTAAAAATAACATTATTTGTTCTTTCTTTTTAAGTTTTTCTTTAATAGCCTTATCAAGTGCATCACTGATAATCATATTTCTTTTTTTATATTCAGAAGCCATATCTATTATTGTAATTTTAGGTAATGTTGCATCACCTATTCTTTTATCTAAAGTAATCAATTTATAGACCTCTTTTTGACTTCTAGCATAGCTTTCAAGTGATGGAGTAGCTGATCCTAGAACAAGCGGAGCATTATGGCTTAAACTTCTTTTTTTAGCGATATCAAGGGCGTGATAACGAGGATTATTTTCTTGTTTATAATTAGTACTATGCTCCTCATCTATGACAATAATACCAATATTTTGGAGTGGGACAAAAACAGCACTTCTGGTACCAACAACAATCTTTACCTCCCCCAAAAATATCTTTTTATATTCATCATGTCTTTCACCAGCTGAAAGGGCACTGTGGAAGATGGCAACTGAGCTTCCAAACCTTGAGTAAAAACGGTTAACTATTTGAGTAGTTAAAGATATTTCTGGCACTAACATTATTGCTGTTTTACCACTAGCAATAACTTTTTCAATTAGTGACATATAAACTTCAGTTTTGCCTGAGCCAGTAATGCCATGAATTAAATAAGTACTTGCTTGATTAAGCTTAACTGCAGAAACTGCCTTTTCTTGATCTAAAGAGAGTTTTGGTTTAGAAATATTACTAACATTTTGATTAATTCGATATTTAGTTTCTTTTCTTAAATATATTAATTTTTCTTCAAGTAATGGTTTAACAACTGCACTACTATATTCTTTTTGCATTATTATCTCTTTATTTAATAATCTTGTAAGTAATTCATTTCTTTTAATTGCTCTTTTACTAGTTTCAATATATTTTAAAGCAGCTTCTTTATTTACTAATTCTAAATAAATATCATATAAATTATAATTACTTTTAATATTTTTTACTTTCATGCTACTTGGAAACATTGTATTATATGCTGTAATAAGTGAGCACATCGATACTTCTTTTAAATATTTACCCAGTTCTAAAAGTTCATCATTTAAGACAAATTCTCCACTCGTAATAGATATAATTTCTTTTAAGTTTTCAGTTTCAGTTTTATCTTTAATATTTATTACAAACCCATTAATAACCTGATTACCAAAAGGAACTACTACTTTCATCCCTTTTTTTAATTTGGAATTTAAATGCTCTGGTATTAAATAAGTAAATGAACGATCTAAAGATTTTACACCATATTCAACAAGTACATCTGCATACATAAAAAACCTCTTTCTTACTTATCTATTATAGCATTTTCTAAAGCTGATTTGGCTTCTTCTAAAGTTTTATAACGAATTATTATGTTTTTAGGATTACCAGAGATCATAGATGATAAATTTTTAATTGAAGCATCATCATATAAACAAATAATTTTTTTATTATTCTCACCAGCATAACCTAGTTCATACCCGACTCCTAAAGATGGCACTGATACCTCGGCTATAATAAGATCAGATTCATCAAGCCATTTTTTATGGCGATTATAAATATAGTCTTTATTTAAAGGTTCTTCATGCCAAATATCTTTAGTTATAACTTCTCCATAATTTTCTAAAAAACTTATTAAATTTAAATAATCACTTTCTTTTTCTCGTCCACCATTAATTGAACCCGCAAAATATATTTTCATAAAATCACCCTTCTTTAAAGATTATATCAAAATTTTAAACTTGACTATACAGTACGTTTGTTCTATAATTTATTTAGGTGGCTTTAAATGAATGATTTATATTTAAAAAGAAATATTATTGCAATTGATCTTAAGAGTTTTTTTGCATCTTGTGAGTGCGTTGAAAGAGGCATTGATGGTAATACTACTCCCCTAGTTGTTTGTGATCCTGTTAAAAAAGGCGCGATGACTTTAGCAATTTCACCCTATTTAAAGAGCTTAGGAGTTAAAGGACGAACTAGAGTTTATGATCTACCTAAAAATATTAAAATTATTAAAGTTCCCCCAAGAATGGGACTATATAAGAAAAAAAGCAAGGAAGTTATAAAAGTTTATGAAGAATTTATTGCAAGTGATGATATGCATATATATTCAATTGATGAGGTTTTTTTAGATGTGACTAGTTATTTATCTTTATATCAAAAAAGTACCTTTTTACTTGCCGAGGATATTTTAAAAAGAATTAAAGAAAAAACTGGTTTAACAGCAGTTGCTGGAATTGGACCAAATATCTTTCTTGCTAAAGTATGTATGGATCTTGAAAGTAAAAATAGCCCAAGTAACATTAGTTCTTGGTCATATGATGATGTTGCAAGTAAACTATGGAATATCCAGCCTTTATCTAAAATATGGGGAATCGGCAGTAGAATGGAAAAAAGATTAAATGCACTTAAACTATATAAAGTTGGGGATATTGCTAGATCTAGCCGCTTTATCTTAAAAGAAAAATTTGGGGTTCTAGGTGAAGAACTATGGTACCGAGCAAATGGTATTGATTTAACTAAAATAAGTGATTTAAATGCCCCACCTAAAAACGAGTCAATTAGTCATAGTCAAATTTTATATAAAGATTATGATGAAAATAATATTAAGTTAATTATTAAAGAAATGATTGATCTTTTAACAAGAAGACTTCGGAACATGAAGAAAAGTGCTTTAGTAGTTGGACTATTTATTAACTATTCTAAAAGTATTGGCGGAGGTTTTAGTCACTCAATTAAACTAGATAAATATACAAAAGATTCTAAGGAAATATATAATACTTGTTTAAATATCTTTGATAAACACTATGATTATCTACCTATTAGACAAGCTGGGGTTTATTTATCTAATCTTTCATCTGATATTGGGACCCAACTTAGCTTATTTCAACCATATAAAGATGAGGAAAGGACTAATGAGGCTGTTGACTTAATTAAAGATAAATATGGAGCTAATAGTTTACTAAAAGCCTCTAGTTTGCTGGCAGATTCAACAATTATTGCTCGAAACCACAAAAATGGTGATGAAAGGTATTGATTTTAAGAATGGCTTATGCTAATATTAGGTTGTTCTTGTTGGGGAATTAGCTCAGTTGGCTAGAGCGTCTGCCTTGCACGCAGAATGTCGCAGGTTCGAGTCCTGTATTCTCCACCATAAGAAAATTAAAGCCTTAGATTTAAGGCTTTTTTTGTTTTTTTATAATAATTTATAAAACTTTAACTAAAAAAAGAGATTACTTTTGATTGTAAATTTAGATTAAATGAATAGTTATCCACATTTCACTAACAACAAGCAGAAAACCTTGATTTTTGTTTGATTATTCTTTGAATTGATATTATAATATCAATTAGAGGTATTTTAATAGTTAGGTGTACTTCCACAGTCCAAATTAAATTTAGGAAGGTGGTGATGTCCTATGAAAGGCGAAAACAACAATGGAATATTTAATTATTCTTGCGTTACTTATGTTTTTGGCTTTAATGTCAAAACAATAATCTTATCTAGAACAAACAAAAAAGTACACCATATCTACTTAGATAAAGTGTACTCCAACAAAGTCGCGGACTGAGAAAGAGTGCATCTAACTGTAAATATTAGAATGCCTCTTTTTGTGTCCGAACATAAACAAACAGAAAGGATAAACAAACAATTTATTTTCTTTCCATTAATATTATACACAAAATCAAAAATAAAATCAATATTAATTAAATTTAATTTTTCTTTTGTAAATGTATTCTAATATATTATATTCTAAAAGTCAAATTTATTCTAAGAAAATGATTCCTTTTGCCTAGATATAAGTAATCTTCATCTTTTAATCCACAAATTTTTCTTAATCCAGAATTCCTAGAAAGTTCTGTGTCCAAAAATCTCCATTGCATAAATAAGATTG
>JAQVWT010000062.1 GCA_028709545.1 Bacilli bacterium | reverse complement strand
GGTATGGTAATTTCGAAGTACCAACAGACGGAAATAAAACTCATACTTACAAATTAGAATTATACTTTCCAAATCAAGACTATGATCAAAATATAGAACAACAAAAACAAATAAATGCTTATGTTGCAGTAGTAAATATTGATAATAATATGTTGCTACCGTACAATAAAACTAAAGGAGTAAATAACCCAGTCTTATTTACGGGCATGACCCCAGTAAAATGGGATGACTCATTTAATGAAATCGAAACAAATCAGTATGATTCAGATTGGTATGATTATAATAATAAAAAATGGGCCAATGCCAAAACAGCCGATGGTTCATACTGGGTCTGGGTACCAAGATATGCTTATAAAATAACTAACGGTTATCACTCAAGTACAGCTGGCACAATCGATGTAGTATTCCTAAAAGAAGATACAATAGAAAATGAAAGTAGCACTACTATAGAAACAACTGGGTATGTGTACAATGTTAAAGATACTGCAATGCATCATTTTCTACATCCAGCATTTGAAACAGAAGGATCAGAACTTGGTTTTTGGGTCGCAAAATTCGAGCCAACTGCCGATGAAAGTGTTGCAACAATAACTGGAACATGTGATGAGGCCGATAATGTATCAACAAAAACTGTTAAAATTATTCCAAAAGCAACAAGCTGGCGTTGTATAACTAACAGTAATGCTTTTGATGCAGTCTTAAATATGAAAACCAATCCAGTCTATGGATGGGAACCAGAGGAAGTAGATCCGCATCTGCTTACCAATCTAGAGTGGGGAGCAGTAGCATATCTTTCGAAATCAGGATATGGCGCTGACGCAGAAGAAATATGGAATAACGCATTTTATCAGTATCGCACTGGTTGCTCTGGTGAAGGTGTTGATGCATCAAGTGAAGAAACATGCGTTGCTTATAATACAACAAATGGGCAGAAAGCAAGTACTACTCACAATATCTATGGCGTATATGATATGAGTGGCGGTGCTTATGATAGAGTATCAGCCTATGTAGATAATGATAATGAAAATTTAGCAGCCAATGGTCAAAGCATATTAAACGCATTAGATAAATATAAAAACATATATGAAGCTGGAACAGAAGATACTAGACCATTAAATTATGAAGCAAATAAAAATGTATATGGAGATGCCGTATATGAAACAAGTAGTACTGGAGAGGACTTAACAAGCTGGCATGGAGATTATTCTTATATGCCGCATGCGTCCAATCCCTGGTTCAATCGAGGGGGCACCTTCAGTTATGGCACTATTGCAGGGCCTTTTGGCTTCTACCTCAGTGCTGGCGCTGCCAATGTGAGCATCTCGTTTCGGCCGGGCGTGCGTTGTGCGTCTTAAAAATAATTGAAATTATTTTTCTTAAGCCGAAGGCGCCTTGTCAGCGAAGCTGACCCTTAAGCGAAGCGCCTTAAAAAAGAGAATAAAGAGATATCACTTGCTTGAAAAAACACTGTAAAAAAAAGAGTTAACCTAATTTTTGTGACTTGTCACAAAAAAAATTTCTTACTTTTTTATCCACAAGTAAAAAAGAGAGGCGGGATAAATATTAATTTACATAATGTCTTTTCAAACAACTAATCTTTATGTCAATTAAATGACAGTTTTTTATTTATAGACTTTGTCTTAGAAGTTTGATAAAATTTACTTGTGATGGAAGATGGAAATATTAAGAGAAATAGATATTATAATTACTAGTATGCTTGATAATATTGGTTTTTTAGCACCTTTACTAGCTAGCATATTAATTGTGGTAGAGTCTATTATTCCTATTTTACCATTAAGTGTTTTTATAACTCTTAATTTTTATTACTTTGGAGTAATAATTGGTTTTTTAATAAGCTGGATTTTAACATGTATTGGTTGTTATGTTTCTTTTATATTATTTAGAAATAATGTGAAGTTTTGGTTTGATAATAAGTTTATAAAGAAAAAGGAAAGTAAGATTGCTAAATGGATGGGGATAGTTAATCGTTTAAAATTTGAGCAGTTAGTGATTATTTTAAGTATTCCTTTTACTCCAGCTTTTATAGTTAATATAGTTTCGGGGTTATCGGAAATGAGTAAAAGGAAGTTTATTTTCGCGATTGTTATTAGTAAAATATTTTTAGTATTATTTTGGGGATTTGTTGGAACTACTTTTATAGATAGTTTTCAAAATCCGATAAACTTTTTAAAAATTATTTTGGCTTGTTTAGTTGCGTTTATAATTAGTAAAATAGTTAATAAAAAGTTTAATATAGAATAGGAGTATATATGGAGTATGTAATTGTTGGACTTCTTGGAGTAGTAATTGTTTTACTTATTATTCTTTTAGTTAAAAGAAATAATAATGAAGAGATTGCTTTAAAGCTAGGTAAGTTTGAAACGGATTTAACTAAAGAGTTGGGTGAGTTTAAGTTTTCTTTTAGTAAGTCTTTAAATGAGGATTTTAAAGGTCTTAATGAAACGATCGAGAAAAGGCTTAATTATATTAATGATAAAGTAAATGAAAGATTAGATGCTAATTTTGAGAAGACTAATAAGACGTTTGCTACAGTATTAGAAAGAATTAGTAAAATAGATGAGGCTCAAAAGAAAATCGATGGACTATCGACTGATATAATTAATCTTCAGTCAGTTTTAACTGATAAAAAGACCAGAGGTATATTTGGAGAGACTAATCTTCATTATATTCTTGATAGTATTTTTGGCAAAAATGATAAAGTTTATCAAATGCAGTATATGCTTTCTAATAATGCAATCGTTGATGCAATTTTATTTGCACCAGCTCCGCTTGGTACAATAGGGATTGATTCAAAGTTTCCGCTTGAAAATTATCAAATAATGACCAATACTAAATTAGATAAGACGGCTCGGGATAATGCTAGTAAGATGTTTAAAGCAGATGTTAAAAAGCATATTGATGCTATATCAAATAAATATATTATTCCTGGAGAGACTGCAGGTGAGGCAATTATGTTCCTTCCAGCTGAGGCAATCTTTGCAGAAATTAATGCTTATCATCCAGATTTAATTGAGTATTCTTATAAATCTAAAGTCTGGTTAACTAGTCCAACTACACTCATGAGTACATTAACTATTATAGGTATGATTCTTAAAAATATGGAAAGAGATAAATATGCTAAAGTTATTCATGAGGAGCTTAATAAACTTGGAGTAGAATTTAATCGTTATAAAGAAAGATGGGATAAGCTTTCAAGAAGTATTAATACGGTTAGTAAAGATGCTCTTGATATTCATACTACTACTGAAAAAATATCGAAAAGATTTGCATCAATTAGTGATGTTAATTTAGAATTAAAAGATAGTAGTGATAATTAACAACTTTTAATTTATAAAAAAAGTGTCAAATACATTTTTTTCCAGTAAATTAAAGGTTTTTTTGTGATATAATTTTAGTGATAGGTGGTATGTAAAATGGCGTTTATTAAACTTGTAGATTGTACTAAAGTCTATAAAAATGGCGTAACTGGTATTGCGAGTGCTAATTTAACAATTGATAAAGGTGAATTTGTTTTTATTATTGGTCATACTGCTAGTGGTAAGAGTACTTTAATTAAACTGCTGTATAGAGAAGAGAAACCTACTTCAGGATCAGTTTATGTAGGTGGAGTAGATGTTGCTAAGCTTCGTGATAATAAAGTATATAAGTTAAGAAGAAAGATTGGTATTGTTTTTCAAGATTTTAAATTATTATCAAAGTTAACAGCGTATGAAAATGTTGCTTATTCTTTAGAAAGTTATGGTATGAAAAAGACAGAAATAAGACCACTAGTCTTAGCTGCTCTTGAACAAGTAGGATTAAAAGATAAAACTAGGAGTTTTCCCCATCAATTATCAGGTGGCGAGCAGCAAAGAGTTTGTATTGCTAGAGCAATTGTTAATAAACCAAGACTACTGATATGTGATGAGCCAACTGGTAATTTAGATCCTGATACTAGTAAAGAAATAATGGATGTTATAAGTAAGGTTAATAAAGAACTTGGTACAACAGTTGTAATGGCAACTCATGATAAAGATATAGTTAATCGAATGAAAAAAAGAGTAGTAGTTATTAAAGAGGGACTTATTAATAAAGATACTCTGAAAGGAAGTTATAAAGAATGAGAATCTTTAGGATAATTGGTCGCAGTATTGAATCAAGTTTTAAAAGTATTTTTAGAAATTTTAGTTTAAGTATGGCTTCAATTACTTGTACAATTATAACTTTAATTTTAGTTTCAATAGGAATTTTATTTTCTTATAATATAAATAATATTACTGAAGATATTGAAAGAGAACTTACGATTGTAACTTTAATGAATAAGGATATAACTGCAGAAGAACTTAAAACTACGGAAAAAGATTTAAAGAAGATTTATAATGTTGATGAAATTAAGTTTGTATCTAAAGAAGATATAAAAAAAGACTTAGCTGAGCAAAATGAAACTTATGCTAAAATAATTGATACTTGGGGAGAAGATGAAAATCCTCTTCAAGATTCATTTGTTATAACTGTTAAAGAAATCAAAGATATTAATGAAACCGCAACTACTATTAAAAATTTAGAGCATGTAGCACTTGTTAAATATGGTGAATCGATGGTTAATGAACTTATTAATATCTTTGATGTTGTTAAGAATGCTACAATTGTATTAGTAGTTGCTTTAGTACTTGTTACTACATTTTTAATCGGAAATACAATTAAAATAACGATTTTTAGTCGAAAAAGTGAAATAGATATTATGAGATTAGTTGGTACTAGTAATTCTGTTATTAAACTTCCATTTATATTTGAGGGCTTCTTATTAGGAGCTATCGGATCTATTTTACCAATTTTAATAACAATTTTAGGGTATACTTGGGCATATAACTTTCTTTCATCAGCAAGTCTTTCAAGTATCTTAAATGTAGTAAGACTCGCTCAGCC